>JAZTXU010000105.1:0-7271 GCA_045636565.1 Acutalibacteraceae bacterium | reverse complement strand
TTTACCGCAAACGAAGGTGAGCAATATGCTATTATGCTTGAAAGTGATGTGCCTGTTGTTGCACAGTACGGACGTGCAGAGCCGAGAGTTGTCAATTTTTATACAACACCCGGCTATTGTGAATAAATTTGAAATTAAAATCTAAAATCAAAGGAGAAATGATTATGTCAAGAATATGTATTCCCGATTATGAATATAAGGAGAGAGTAGCGAGAGCCGCTGCTATACTCAGACGTGAGGGTCTCGATGCACTTATTGTAAACGGTAACGAGGCAGACTATGCTAATCCGAGATATTTTTCAGGCTTCTGGCCGCTTTTTGAGCGCGCAGGTGTTGCTATTTCTGCCACCGGCGAGGCGGCTTTGATGGTAGGTCCCGAATCTGCTATTTTCGGTGCTGACAGAAATAAGTTGGATAAAACCTTTGTTCTTACCGCTTATCGCGAGGGCGCAGACCCTTCATATCCTGAACTCAAGCCTGATACCTTTCAGGATGTTTTCAACTATATTAAGGTGACAGGCAAAAAGATTCGTATTGGTGTGGCTTCTTTCTTGGATACATCGGTTGTTATTTTCAATGCAATTCGTGATGCATTCCCCGAAGCTGAAATTGTGGATGCAGGCAAAATTATGGTAGAACTTCGTTCTATTAAGAGTGAAAACGAGCTTGACTGCTTGCGCGAGGGTTACCGCATTGCAAACATTGCAACAGAAGAGGTTATTAAGGCAATTCAGCCCGGTATGACCGAACTTCAGATGGTTGGTGTGGCTCAGAAGGCAGTTTATGAAAATGGTGCTGAATACGAAGGTCTTCCTATGTATGTATTCTCAGAGGCTTCAACACGCCACGCTATTTCTCGTTCATCTTATCGTGAGTTCCAGAAGGGCGATATCGTGCAGTTAAACCTTTCTGCTAAGATTGACGGTTACTCTGCTGCTATCGGTTATCCTATTTGTTTAGGCAAACTTGAAGGTCAGCGCAAGGATATTGTTCAGTTCTGCCGTGATGCTCATAAGTGGAGCGAAGAGCAGATTAAAGCCGGAGTTTATGCTGCCGATATTGCAAAAGGTTTCTATAAATATTATGTTGATAACGGTTATGAGAAGAATTATGTTTACGGACCTTTACACGGCACAGGTATTATAGAGGTTGAGGCTCCTTGGTGTGAAACAAGCTCAGATTATTTCTTAAAGCCCAATATGTGCTATCAGGTGGATACATATATTTCTGCCGATACCTTCGGTGTTCGTTGGGAAAAGGGTATCGTTGTAACGGAGAGCGGATTTGAAAAGTTAAGCCCCGAAATTCCGCTTGTTTGTCCCGAAAAGTTGTTTTAATAGATATATTTTATGCTGATTTCAAAGGGGAGAATCCTTACTATGAATAATGAAGTTTTATGGTACATTCAACCTGCAGATGATTATATTAATTCCCTGCCGCTCGGAAACGGGCGGCAGGGCGCTATGCTTTTAGGAGGAATTAAGCGCGAAAAAATCAACCTTAATGAGGATACTCTTTGGTCTGGTTTTCCGAGAGCAAACGGAATAAATAATGCTTACGAAAGATATACCAAAAGAATTCGCGATAAAATTTTAAAGCAAAATGATTTTTACGGTGCAGAGGATTTAGCGGACAAACTTCAAGGCCCTTATAATGAGAGTTATATTTCTGCAGGCGAGCTTATTTTGAATTTTTCACATGGTGAAGAAATTCAAAATTATCGCAGAGCGCTTGACCTTCGTAAAGGAATTGCAGAGGTTTCATATTCGGCAGATGGCATCAATTTTTGCAGAGAATATTTCTGTTCTGCCGTGGATGATGTAACGGTTATTCGCATAACTTCAAATGTTAAAGGAGCAATATCCCTTTGCGGCACTCTTGATAGTATGATACGCCACTCAAAATGCGGTAAAGATTCTTGGCTTATGCTTGAAGGTCGTGCTCCGCGCCATATAGAGCCGCAATATTTGGAACGTGATTTCGGAAGTCCTCAGGCTATTGTTTATGATGAAAACTGGGAAGATACAAAGGGCTTAAAATTTGCCACGGTGATGTATATATCAAATGTTGGCGGTAGCCTTAGTGTTGATGATTCCGGATTTTGTGTTGAGTGTGCCGATGAATGCTTGATTTATCTCCGCACGGTTACTAATTATAACAAAAATCGCTTTAGCGATGATTATTCCGGCTATAAATATTGTGTGGCAAATATGGATGTTAAAGCGAATGCTAAAAGTTCTATACTCTCTGCTTTAAAGTTGGAATATAGCGATTTAAAAAATCGTCACATAGCCGATATGGAGAGTTATTTTGAAAGAGTAAGTCTTAATTTGCCATCAAGAGATAACGAACCTGATTTGCCAACCGACCAAAGAAAACTTCGATACGAGCAGGGCGAAAAAGATTGCGGTTTCGAAGAATTGATGTTTAATTTTGGAAGATATATGCTTTATTCCTCTTCGCGCGAGGGAACACAAGCGGCAAATTTACAGGGTATTTGGTGTTGGCAGCTTCGCCCTTGTTGGAGTTCTAATTATACAATCAACATAAACACACAGATGAATTATTGGGCGGCAGAGGTGCTTAATATGTCTGATTGTCATATGCCGCTTATTACAATGATAGATGAGCTTACCCATACGGGAGCTGAAACGGCCTCATCACTTTATAATGCAAGAGGCTTTTGCGCTCATCATAATGTGGATATTTGGCGCTCGGCCTGTCCTATCGGTATGGGTGAAACAGATTGCAAATGGTCGCTTTTCCCATCGGGCGGAATTTGGCTTGCACTTCATATATTTGAGCATTATAAATTTACGGGAGATAAAGATTTTCTTGCAAAATATTTTCATATATTGAAAAAAGCGGCACTTTTTTCTGTGGATATGATGTGTGAAATGGAAAACGGAAAACTTGGTATGTGTCCTGCCACCGTTCCGGAAAGAAGATTCACAAAGGAAGACAATACGACTTTTTCTGTTGGTGTTGGCTCCACTTTCGATTATGAATTACTGAACGAGCTCTATGAGGCTGTAAGAATTTCTGTAAGTGAACTGTCGCTTGATGAGCATGATTTACTCTCGGAAATTGATTATGTTCAAAGCAGATTCCCTTCAATACCCATCACCGATAAAGGGCTCATTGGTTTTTGGCAGACTTTTGCCGAGCCTGAAATATATATGTGGGTTAATACCCTTTTTGGTTTGTACCCCGGAAATTCACTTACCAAAACTTCCAAGGAACTTCGTTCTGCTATGGAGCGCTCATTAGAAACTTATGAATACAGGGCGAGCGCTTTTTCAAACGCATGGTTTGCAGGCGCGTGGGCAAGGCTTGGCAACCCACAAAAGGCATACGATTTTACCCAGTATCATATAAAAAATTCTTTTTCGGGTAGCCTTTTAGGTCTTAACCGTAATGGTGGCGGAGATGTTTTCCAAATTGATGCGAATTTAGGACTTATTGCCGCTATGGCAGAGATGCTCATTTTCAGTGATGAAAACAGCTTTACGATATTCCCGTCACTTCCTTCAAAATGGAATTGTGGCGCATTAAAGAATTTTAAAACCCGTTGCGGTTGTAAAGTGAGTCTTGAATGGGAAAATTATGAAATCACATCGCTTTCAATAGTGTCAGATATAGACAGAACGATTACAGTTAATATCGGAAACACAGGTGAAAGCAAGGAGATTTCTCTTCGAGCAGGGGAAATTCACAAAATATAAAGGGTGATTAATCGGTGAAATTCGATAGAAAAATAGGTAACTCTACTTCGTTTGAATTTTTAAATAAGCAACAGTTTTCCCAGTATCGAGCTTCGGGAATTACTGCTATGGAGCTTAGTGTTGATGCGGAATACTATGAACTTTTAAATGTTAAAAATATTGCAAAGGATGCATTGCATGAAGGAATTGATATATGGTCATTTCATTTGCCGTATTATCATTTCAGGGGAGCGGAAATTCAAAAAACCGATGAGGTTGAGCAGCGATTTGCGGTGGAGTTTCATTCTGAATGGATAAAAAAAGCTGCTGATGCAGGCTTTAAATATGCCGTTATTCATCCAAGCGGTGAGCCCCTTGAGAAAACGGCACGAGCCGAGCAGATAAAGGCTGCGCGTAATACTATTGCGGAACTTTCTCTGGTTGCAAAGGAAAATGGAATGCAACTTGCGGTTGAGGACCTACCGAGAACTTGTCTTGGCAACTGTTCTGCCGAGTTGTTGGAATTGTTAAAGGATGCTCCTGATGCGGGTGTTTGCTTTGACACTAATCATTTGTTAAAAGAATCAATATTCGACTTTATTGATGCAGTTAAGGATAAAATCATAACCTTGCATATTTCTGATTATGATGGCATTGATGAAAGACATTGGCTTCCGGGAGAGGGCATTATAGATTGGAATTTATTGATGGACAGGTTGGATTTAATAAATTATAACGGTGTATTAATGTATGAGTTAAATCGCAATTCAACATCAACAATAGAAAGAAAGCATCCATTAACTCCTCAAGAAATAGCACAAAATGCAAGAGAGTTAGTGGATAGAAAACCTTTAACTAAGCGCGGTATCACGCTTGTATGACAATACTTAAAGGGGTAATTGAAATGACAACTTTTTCGTATGACAATAAAAATTTTCTTTTAAATGGGAAGCCTTTTAAAATACTTTCGGGAGCTATGCATTATTTTAGAATCCCGCGCGAATATTGGAGTGACCGATTATTAAAATTAAAAGAATGTGGTTTTAATACGGTTGAAACATACACCTGTTGGAATTTGCATGAGCAAAAAGAAGGTGAATTTGATTTTTCGGGCAATCTTGATTTGGCTGAATATATAAAAATCGCGAGCGAATTAGGCCTTTATGTTATTTTAAGACCGGGTCCTTACATTTGCGCCGAGTGGGAGGCAGGCGGATTACCTGCGTGGCTTTTAAAATACCGCGAAATGGCACTTCGTTGTAACGATGCCTTGTTCCTTGAAAAGGTAAAAAGATATCTTACCGCGCTTTTTGATGAGGTAAAACCTTATTTAGCAACAAACGGCGGCAATATCATTATGGCACAGGTGGAAAATGAGTACGGTTCATACGGTAATGACAAGGCGTATTTACGTGCAGTTGTGGAGATATACCGTGAATGCGGTGTGGATGTAAATTTGTTTACCTCTGATGGTGGCTGTTCCTGGATGCTCGGCGGTGGCACTTTGGATGATTTGCTGTGTGTTGCAAATTTCGGTTCTGATCCGAAGGGCAATTTTAAAGAACTTAGTGATTTTCGTCCCAATCAACCGCTTATGTGCGGTGAATTTTGGTGCGGTTGGTTTGACCATTGGTATGAGGAACATCATACCCGACCGGCAGAGGATGTGGCTGCCGCACTTGATGACTTGCTTTCTCAGAATGCATCGGTTAATATGTATATGTTCCACGGCGGTACAAATTTTGGTTTTATGAATGGTGCTAATCATGATAAAGTATATCAGCCAACCGTTACAAGCTATGATTATTGTTCACCGCTTAACGAATGCGGCGACCTCACACCCACATATTTTGCAGTGCGTGAAGTTCTCGAAAAGCATATTGGCCAAAAGCTTCCGCCGCTTACTGTAAAAAATCTTCCTAAAGCGGCATATGGCAAAGTTGAACTTAAAGAAAAAGCATTCATTTTGGATGTGTGCGATAGTTTGGCTGATGCGGTTTTCTATCCAACAACAAAATTACAAGAGGATATAGACCAAAATTTTGGTTTTACATTATATTCATCTACTATAAATGGTCCTATTTCGGATTTGCAGCTTAATTTTGAAATGCTCCACGACCGTGCGGTGATTTACATTGATGGTAAAAAAGCAGGCGTTAAGGAGAGGGACCGCCGAAACGATGAAGTGAAGGTGGATATTAAAAAGGGTGAATCGGCAAAGCTTGATATTTTGGTTGAAAATATGGGAAGAATCAATTACGGTGTTAAAACCTTGGATAGAAAAGGTTTAAGCGGTGTGAGATTTGGCTCGCAGTTGCAGTTTGGTTGGAAACATTTTCCGTTGGAAATGAAGGATTTTTCAAATATTTCCTATACCCTTTGCGAGGGTGGAGTGGAAGGCTCCAATTTCTTAAGAGGTGTTTTGACTGTGGAAAACGAACCTTGTGATACGTTTATTCGTTTGGATGATTTTTCTCACGGTTTTGTTGCGGTTAACGGATTTGTTTTAGGTCGTTATTATAATGAAGCGGGTCCGCAAAAAACTCTTTACTGTCCTGCGCCAATGCTTAAAAAGGGCGAAAATGAGATTATAGTTTTTGAAACAGACGGTTCAAAATCAAATGTAATAGAATTTACTGATAAACCCGATTTGGGATAAAAACGATTTAAGGGGATAATTTTATGCAGATGCTTGAAATGTTTTATGATGAGATTCAGGATGCAGTAGATAGAAATGTTCCTTTTATTATTCCTATTGGAACAATGGAATACCATGCTCATCACGCTTCCTGCGGAACAGACACATTGGTTATAACAGGATGCCTTAAAGAACTTGAAAAGGAAAAAGAAATTGTGGTTTGTCCGCCAATATGGTACGGTGTGGCTTCGTATGCTGTTTGTGATGCAAAACCCTCTCATTTTCATATTGATGAGGATGTTTATGCCGATTATATTTATTGTGTGCTAAAATCTATGATTATGGCAGGGCATAAGAATATATATCTTATTCCGCACCATCAGACCGAGGGTGCAGGACTTATGCCAATGACCATAGCCTGCCATAAGGCGGCAAAAAAGGTTACAATGGAATATATGGAAGAAAAGTTAGGCCGTGGCTGGTGGGGAAGTGATGATTACGCCAAGTATTATGAAAATTTAGGTGGCTCGGATGACCCCTTCTCATATATTAAGGTGATACCCCTTATAGGCGCCGATGCACAGATAAAATGCGGTGGATTTGACCATGCAGGCAAGTGGGAAACCTCATTGCTTATGGGTACATACCCCGAATTGGTTGACCTTTCGCGTTGCAAAGAGAATACCGAATGGTTCGCTCAAAGTGCAAAAGAGGCTTCTGTCCAAACGGGAAAGTATATGGTTGAATGTACTTTGGAATGGTTGAGAGAAGCTATTAAATAAAAAATTGATAAGGAAAAAGGGAGAGCGCAAACTCTCCCTTTTTCTTTATACGGTTTTAGTTAATCCTCTACAACACACTTAACAAAGCAAACGGCTGTTGTTAAAATCAAGGTGAGGAATGCTAATAACAAGCCGGTGATTATAGCA
>JAZTXU010000104.1:0-4938 GCA_045636565.1 Acutalibacteraceae bacterium | reverse complement strand
TGATAAAATAAGCGCCAAAGAAATCGACTTAATTGCAATTTTTCTCATATAAACCCCTCCTATAACGAAAAAACGCAGAGATATCGCGGCTTTCACACCCGACCTCTGCGCTTTTCTTGGGCGTGATTGCCCTTTTTCTTTCAGTATAGCATACGTTACTTTTTATGTCAAGATATTTAACTTTTACAAAAGCAAAGCGAGCCTTTCAACCAGAGAAGAACAATCAACAACATCGGTAGCATCAAACGATACACGAATTATGTTCGGATTAAGATCAAAGGGAGTATCTATTGTATATAACAGGTCTGTAGATGTTTCTTCGGTTGTATTGTTAAGTGAATATCCAGCACTCTCCTCAGCTTCATTCGATGCTGTATCGTTATACTCATTTTCTGTAATTCCGACATCTTCATTCGAAACAGCAAAAGCGGTTGTTCCCAAAACAAGAAACATCTGCAAAAAAACGCACACTAACGCTACTACTCTATGCGCAAAAATCATACAATGTTTCATACTACACTCCTTCCGTTTTATACCCAATTAGTTAAAACGCACTTTGTTATTCTCAAGTAATTTATACTCTATTTTAACGGTAGCCTGATTGCCGGATGTGAACAAGTATTCATCGGTTGACAATTTATGAGAAATACGAACGAGATAAATACATATCTCACCACTTGATTCACTAAACATTTCTGCAGGAATTGTAAGCGTTTCTTTGTGATTATAGTGTGTTACTTTCGAAAATCCTTTTTGTGATATTGTACACCCATAATCGTTTACAAATGCTTCCTCAAAGTCTATAAATTTGTATAACTTTGCGCTGCGAGAACTTAAATATTCGTCAAAAGAAGAATAAAAACCATATTTTTCGCCCCATGTATCGTCACTTTCACCTATGAAAATGGCGTGAACATACTGCCATGAATACCAATTATAATTTTCATCTTCTTCCGGCACCTCCAAATAAAAGCTGCTTTTAACCTCTTCAATCGATATATAATTGTCGAGGCAGTATAGTGAATAATAAAAATCCAGCGTAACGTCATTTATATCAAAAACTTTCTTATCCGACTGCACTTTGGCGTTTAAATCGTAATGACGCCTTCCTTTGGCGTAACTCTTATATCCAGTCACGTTGGAATAAACCGATGTAATATAGTCAAACAATCCGCATCCGGTCAAGCTCAAAACCGTAGTGCAAACGAGAAGAACGATCGCTAATAATCTTTTCATAAATCCTCCTATAACGAAAAAACGCAGAGATACCGCGGCTTTCACACCCAACCTCTGCGCTTTTCTTGGGCGTGAATGCTCTTTATAATATTGCATATTTTTTGCATAAACTTCTTCCGTTTTTTACCTCACTAATCAAGACGCACCTTATTATTCTCAAGCAATTCGTACTTTATCTGAATGACGCTCTTATCGCCCCATGCATACACATATTCATCAGTTGACAATTTGTGAGAAAGACGAACCAAATAAATATACACACTACCACTTGACTTGCTAAACATTTCTGCAGGAATTGTAAGCGTTTCTTTGTGATTATAGTGTGTTTCTTCCCAAGAACCTTCTCGCGATATTGTACACCCATAATCGGTTGTGAATGTTTCTTCGAAGTCTATAAATTTGTATAACTTTGCGCTGCGAGAACTTAAATATTCGTCAAAAGAAGAATAAAAATCATATTTTTCGCCCCATGTATCGTCACTTTCGCCTATGAAAATAGCGTGAACATACTGCCTTGAATACCAATAATAAACTTCGGATTCTTCCGGCACCTCCAAATAAAAGTTGCTTCTAACATCTTCAATCGATTCATAATCGTCGAGGCAGTATAGTGAATAATAAAAATCCAGCGTAACGTCATTTATATCAAAAACTTTCTTGTCCGACTGTACTTTAGCGTTTAAATCAGAACGCCTTCCTTTGCTGTAACTCTCATATCCGGTTACATTTGAGCTAACCGATGTAATATATTCAAGCAAGCCGCATCCGGTCAAGCTCAAAACCGTAGTGCAAACGAGAAGGACAAAAGCTAATAATTTTTTCATAAATCCTCCTTTAACGAAAAAACGCAGAGATACCGCGGCTTTCACACCCGACCTCTGCGCTTTTCTTGGGCGTGATTGCCCTTTTTCTTTCAGTATAGCATACTGTTGATATAATGTCAATGCATTTCCATATCAATTAATGTCAAAACTTTAATTTCATTATTTACCGTCGATTGCTTTCAGCGACTTCTTGAATTGAACGGCAAACAACACCGCTGTGAATGTCACCGCGAGCGTGTCTGCAATAGGCTCTGCGAGATAAACTCCGGTTGTTTTTGCCGCGCCATCAAAGAAGGTCGGAACAATATAAATCAGCGGTAGAAGAAGTACAAATTTTCTCATAACCGCAACCGCCATCGATGAGAGCGCCTTGCCGAGCGAAACAAATGTCATCTGACAGGCTACCTGAATACCAAATATTCCAAGCACCGCGCAATAAATACGCAAAGCACCTTCGGTAAATTCGAGCAACGCAGCATCTGCGGTGAAAATCGAGGCAAAGGCTCTCGGGAATAGCATAACCGATGCCCAAATAGTCATTGAGTAAACAAGGCTACAAGTGAGAAGGAGTTTAAAAATCGACCTTACGCGATCGCGATTTTTTGCTCCGTAATTGTAGCTGATAATAGGCTGCGCTCCCTGGGCAAGTCCCTGTAAAGGAAGCATAGCAAACTGCATTACGCTGGTAAGAATGGTCATGGCGCCAACCGCAACGTCACCGCCGTAGCCTAAAAGAGATGCGTTAAAGCATACCGAAATAACGCTCTCGCTGGCCTGCATAATAAAGTGAGCAGATCCAAGAGCCACGCATGGAAGCACAAGCTTCGAGCTGATTTTAAGCGTGTTAAGTTTAAGGCGTAATATACTCCTTTTGCTCACGAGGAAGAAAATAACCCAAGCACAGGATATAGCCTGAGAAATCACAGTTGCGAGAGCCGCACCGCGTACGCCCATATTAAATGCGAAAATGAAAAGAGGGTCAAGAGCAATATTCACCAAAGCGCCAATGATCACCGTAATCATACCCATTTTTGCAAAGCCTTGGGCGGTGATGTAAGCGTTCATACCGAGTGTAAGCTGAACGAATATTGTGCCAATAGCATAGATCTGCATATAATCTGCAGCATAGCCAATTGTATTTTCACTTGCGCCAAAGGCAAGTAATAAGGGCTCGTGGAACAGAAGAATCAAAGCCGTCAAAATCAGTGAAACAATACACTGAAGGCTGAAGCAGGATCCCATGGTGCGTTCTGCCAAATCGTTGTCACCCTTACCCATAAATATAGATGCTCTCGGTGCTCCGCCACCTGCAATAAGAGATGCAAACGCGGAGATTATCATTATGAGAGGCATACAAACTCCAACGCCTGTAAGCGCAAGATCTCCGATGCCATCCATGTGACCAATATAAATGCGGTCAACCACATTATAAAGCACATTAATTAGCTGGGCGGTTATAGTCGGCAATGCAAGTCTGAATAAAAGTCTGCCAAGTGGGTCATGTCCAAGGAAGTCGTTGTTTTTATTTTGATGCATATTCTTTACTCGTTTCTGTAATTTTACAGCAACCGCTTTCTATGATTATCTCGCCAATAGACTGGGCTGTAATACTACCCGACTCGGGATTTTTCACACTGTGAATATGTCCGTCGATAGTAGCCTCAACCTCGGATTTTTCAAAGGAAAGGTCGCAATCTATCATCCTGCAGTTTATAAGCTTAAGATTTTTACAATAACAAAGAGGCTGGGTGCCGATAATTGTGCAATTTTCAAAGGTTACATCCTCGCAATACCAAGCAAGATATTCGCCTTTTACCACAGAATTGCGAACCGTCACACCCTTTGCATGCCAAAAGGCGTCCTTTGTGTCGAAATTGCAATTATCAAACACAGAATTTTCGATATATTGGAAGGAGTATTTTCCTTTAAAAGTCACTCTGCTAAAATCAAGCTCTTTTGCCTTAAGCATAAAGTATTCGCTAACGAAGGAGCTGTCACGAAGGACAATTTTCGAGGAAAACCAACCAAACTCCGGCGATGATACGTCACAATTCTGAATATTAATATTCTCGCACTCTCGCAGAGCCTTTATTCCGTGTAGACGGCTGTTTTTTATATCAATATCTCTGGAATACCAAAGAGCCGCGCGGCAGAGCTCGGTCATTTCACTACCTTCGATTTTCACACCGTCACAATGCCAGAAGGGATAACGAAGATTGAAAAAGCAATCCTCGGCATTTATCATACCCGCCTCCTTCAAGGCACTTTCGCCGTCGGCAGGTCCGTCAAATGAACATTTCTTTATGTAAATATCATGCTCGCCATAAAGAGCGCGCTCCTGATCAAAGGATAAATTCTCGTATTTTTTCATCATTCACCTATATTTTCTTTTTTAATAAATATATGGTAACACATTTAAGATAAAAATTCAATAATTTTTTGTTAATTCCTGTTACAAGCAAATAAATACAAGAAACCGAACTAAAAAAATCGATAGAACCTCGCCGAACCTCAGAGAGGTTCATGGTGGGTGAAGACCCCCTCCATCCTGCTCCAAACAAAAATAAAAAACGACACTCGAAAGTGTCCTTTTGTTTGGAGCGGATTACGTGAGCAGGCGAAAACAACTTAGTGTTGTTTTTGACGTAGCGAATGCGCAGAAACAAGGAGCAAAGCGAGCAAGTCTTGACTTGCGAAGATATGCGACTATGTTTCAAGCGCTCGAACTCGTCGAACCTCAAAGAGGTTCATGGTGGGTGAAGACCCCCTCCATCCTGCTCCAAACAAAAATAAAAAAGGACACTCGAAAGTGTCCTTTTGTTTGGAGCGGATTACGGGGCTCGAACCCGCCACCTCCACCTTGGCAAGGTGGCGCTCT
>JAZTXU010000103.1:0-7205 GCA_045636565.1 Acutalibacteraceae bacterium | reverse complement strand
GTGGTCGTTTTTTTGACACAAAAATCTTGCATTAATCTATATTAAATAGTATAATAATTATGTATTTTCTGAAAATATCTTCCAATAATAATTTTGGAGGTTGTTTTTATGAATACTGAAAAGATTAATTTAAATAACAATGTGTCAAATGAGGATAGTGATAACTCCCTTTTTGACCAGATTAAAGAGTGCGCAGCAGTTACGGCTACCGATGGTAAACATACCATCCAGTGTCTAACCATAATAGGCGAAATCGAGGGACATATTGTTTCCGCTTCTCAAAATAAAACCACAAAGTATGAGCATATTATTCCACAGCTTGTGGCAATAGAGGAATCTCAGGATATACAAGGGCTTCTCGTAATTCTCAATACTGTTGGCGGAGATGTTGAGGCAGGTCTTGCAATAGCCGAGCTTATTTCCGGAATGAAAAAGCCTACGGTTTCGCTGGTGCTTGGCGGCGCCCATTCAATAGGCATTCCGCTTAGCGTAGCGGCTAAAAAATCTTTTGTTGTGCCAAGTGCTACAATGACAGTACATCCGGTTCGAATGACAGGACTTGTTCTCGGGGTACCTCAAATGCTCAGACATTTCGAGCGCATTCAAGACAGAATAATTGCATTTGTTACCAAGCATTCTAAAATCTCTAAAGAAAAATTTTCTAACCTTATGATGAATGTTGGGGAAATGGTAAACGATGTTGGTTCAATCCTTGATGGAGAAAAAGCGGTCGAGGTAGGACTGATTGACAGTATCGGGGGACTGTCCGATGCGATAGACACCCTTTATGAAATGATTGATAATCAGGGCGCAGATTAGCGCCCATATACATAAAAGTTAAGGAGAATACATAATGGCGGCTAAAAAAGGCACAAATGCCAAAAAAACAAGCGCTAAAAAGCAACCTCAAAAGAAAACAAGTCAAAGAAAGCCACTAACTGCTTTATTAATGTTTGTGGTATCTCTTTTTATTCTTGCGGTAACCTTTATTCCGGGAGAAAATCTTTGGCAAAGCCTTAGAGACTTTTTCTTTGGACTCTTTGGAGTATTAGCGTACATATTCCCATTCTATTTAATTGCTTTATCAATTTTCTATGCAATGGACAAGCTAAAGGGAAGCGTAATTGCCAGGTTTGTTGAAATCGCTCTTGTTGTGTTACTGGTTGAGGCTTGTATTGATATATTTGCAATCTCAAGACCTGTTTCTGAGTACACCTTGGGCAACCATCTTTCGGCGGCATATACCAGCGGAATGGTACTGCATTCAGGCGGATTTTTCGGCGGACTTTTAGCTCAGCCCCTTTACGCCGCATTCGGTAAAACAGGCGCACTTATAACTATTTTCTTGCTTATATTCGTTCTTGTTATGGTTATTACAGGAACCACTATGGTAACCTTAATCAGAAAAATGCAAAGCTCTGCAAAAACAGTTAAGGACAGCTACAAGGAATACCGAGATAATCGTGAAGAGCGCAGACGCAAGGAAGAAATTGACATTCCTCTTGATGATCCTGCTACAACCGACCCCACAAAGGGTATGAACGAAAAACAGAAAAAGGTAATTAGCACTTATAAGGATATTGAGCTTCCCGAGGAAACAGAGGAAGAGATTCCGGAATTTGAGGTAGAGGACGATGAAGAGCTCGAAAGCGTAACAGTTGAGGAAGCGCTTCAGGCAGCATCCGAAGAGGCTTTCGAGGAAGATGCAGATATAGAAGAGGAAGAGTTTGAGGCTGAAGAAGCTCCAAAGACCATTGTTATGCAGAAGGAAGATTATCTTTTCCCGCCAATGGATCTTCTTAAGAATTCTGTTTCAAAGAGCCCTGCGGCAGAACGTGCAGAGCTTGAAGGCACCGCTCAGCGCCTTGTTGATACCCTTCGTAGCTTTGGCGTAGAAACAAGCATTCTCGATATTTCAAGAGGACCTACCGTTACCCGTTATGAGCTCCAACCAAGCTCGGGTGTTAAAATCAGCAAAATTACAAACCTTGCTGATGATATAGCCCTTAACCTTGCAACTGCAGGTGTTCGTATCGAGGCGCCTATTCCCAACAAGGCGGCTGTTGGTATTGAGGTACCAAATAAATCAAGCAATGTTGTACATATCAGAGAGATTCTTGAATCCTCTGCATTTACAGGCTCTAAGAGTAAGCTTACTATTTCACTCGGTAAAGATATTGCGGGTAATGCAATAGTAGGTGACATCTCTAAAATGCCTCACGGTCTTATCGCAGGTGCAACCGGTTCCGGTAAGTCTGTATG
The DNA here is from genome assembly GCA_045636565.1 of Acutalibacteraceae bacterium. Taxonomy (GTDB): domain Bacteria; phylum Bacillota; class Clostridia; order Oscillospirales; family Acutalibacteraceae; genus UBA737. Next base: position 4,943 of record JAZTXU010000103.1, on the reverse strand, counting down.
TATTAACTCAATTATCGTAAGTATTCTTTATAAAGCAAAGCCCGATGAGGTTAAGCTTATAATGGTTGACCCCAAGGTGGTTGAGCTTGGTATTTATAACGGTATTCCGCATTTGCTTGTTCCCGTTGTCACCGACCCTAGAAAGGCTTCGGGTGCTCTCGGTTGGGCAGTAAGCGAAATGGAAAAGCGTTATAGAATGTTTGCCGACCGCGGTGTGCGTGATATTGCGGGTTACAACCGTTTTGTTGATACCTTGGAGGAAAATACCGAAGTTGAAAAAATGCCTCACATCGTTATAATTGTTGATGAGTTGGCTGACCTTATGATGACTGCCTCACATGAGGTGGAAGATTCTATTAACCGAATAGCCGCTAAAGCGAGAGCTGCAGGTATGCACCTTATAATTGCCACACAGCGTCCTTCTGTTGATGTTGTAACAGGTGTTATTAAGGCAAATATTCCAACTCGAATTGCATTTGCGGTTTCAAGCCAGATTGATAGCCGAACAATTCTTGATTCTGCGGGAGCGGAAAAATTAATCGGCAGAGGCGATATGCTGTTTGCACCTATCGGTTCAAGTAAACCTAACCGTATTCAAGGTTGTTTTGTAAGCGATGAAGAGGTTGAAAAGGTGGTTGACTTTATTAAGAGTGACCACACCGCCGAATATGATGACAATATTATGGTGGAAATTGAACGTCAGGCGGCGGTTGAAAAGAAACAGAAAACGGGTCTTCCTGAGGATGGCCCCGATGAAGACCCAATGCTAACCGAGGCTATAAAGGTTGTTGTGGAAAACGGAATGGCTTCCACCTCACTTTTACAGAGAAAATTAAAACTCGGTTACGCCAGAGCGGCTCGAATTGTTGATGAAATGGAGCAACGCGGTGTGGTTGGCCCTTACGAAGGCTCAAAACCGCGAAAGGTGCTTATCACTCCTGAACAGTTAATGGAAATGGAAGCCCAAGGTGAGGATTAATGTATAAAAATCCTAAAAATAAAAGAAAAATTTCTGCGGTTTCGGTAACACTGGCTCTCATTTTCGCGCTGGTTTCAGTAATTCTTATTGCCAAGAAAAATTACGATATCAAAAATTTTGATACATCGCAGGATTTTGTTAAAGTATTTGATGTTGGGCAGGGGGACTGCACGCTGATTTACAGTAACGGTTATTCTGCACTAATCGATACGGGAACATCGGATTCAGCGGGAGATTTGTGTGCTGCTTTGCAGGAATATAATATTAAGGAAATTGATGTTCTTCTGCTTACGCATCCGCATACCGACCATACGGGCGGTATAAACAGACTTACTGAAGTTTTTAAGATAAATAATGTTATTATGCCCGAACTTTCTATTGAAAGTGAAGGCCTTATGGCGGCAGAGTTGCTTATAGCCAAGGTTACAGATGGCGGTGGCGGTGTTTACAACGCGGCGCAGGGTATGAATTTTAAAGTCGGTGAATTTGAAATCACCATACTTGCATCTTACGGTAATATGCGGAATGAAAACAGCCGCTCTATTATGTGCTGTGCTAAAATTGATAATTTAAAGTTTATTTTCACGGGTGATGCTGAGGCGGATGCAGAGGAATTACTGCTTAAAGAGGGTCTTGATTTGAAGTGTGACTTTTTCAAAGCAGGTCATCACGGAAGCAGTACTTCTAATTCTGAAAAGTTGCTTTCCAAAATGAAACCGATGTATACCGCGATTTCTTGCGGTGAAGGTAATATGTATGGGCATCCGCATAGAGAGGTGCTGGCTGATTTTGAATATCACAAAACAAAAATTTACCGCACCGATTATGATGGTGACATCATATTCAACATTAGAGACGGCAAAATTTCACCTCAAACCGAAAAATAACGGAAAGGATACTTGTTATGGCTAAAAAGGTTTGTCTTTACGGTATTCTTTCATCGGTTTGTATTGTGCTTTCATACGTGGAGCATTTGGTGGGGCTTGATTTTATTGCCCCCGGCGTGAAATTGGGACTTAGCAATTCGGTTGTATTGGTTCTTGTAGCACTTCGCGATATAAAAGGCGCTTTCAGTGTGAATATTGTGAGAATATTTCTTTCGGGGTTGCTTTTTTCTTCTCCCTTTGCAATGGCATTTTCATTCGCAGGCGGAATATCTTCAATTATCGTGATGTTTATTTTTTCGAAATTTAAGGCATTCAGCCTTTACGGAGTAAGTGTTTTGGGTGCGGTTACACATAATCTTGCTCAACTCGTGTGTGCATTTATACTTTTGGGAGCAGGCGTGTGGTATTATTCACCAATACTTCTTATATCTGCCCTTATTTGCGGAATGCTTACTTCTTTGGTTTCAAAATTGGTTTTAAAATTTAATAAAAGTTTATAATAATTCAAATAATAGTAACGGAGGAAAACGCAGTGTGCGGATTTACAGGATTTACTAATTTTATAAAGGATGACGGTACCATTCTCGAAAGAATGATGAATCGAATAGTTCACAGAGGTCCCGATTCTGCAGGCAAATTTGTTGATGAGGATGTGGCTTTAGGCTTTCGCAGACTCAGTATTATAGATTTGGCCGAGGGTCATCAACCAATGTTTAATGAAGATAAGTCATTGGTGTTAGTTTTCAACGGCGAAATATATAATTTTAAGGATTTGCGCGCAGAACTTGTTGCAGCAGGTCATACATTTGCCAACAATTCCGACAGTGAGGTATTGCTTCACGGCTTTGAGGAATGGGGCGAGGACATGGTTAAGCGTCTTCGCGGTATGTTTGCTTTTGTTATTTTCAATCGCAAGGATAAATCTATATTTGCCGCTCGCGATATGTTCGGAATTAAGCCTTTTTATTATACATTTATGGGCGAAAGTTTCATTTTTGGTTCCGAAATCAAGTCGTTTTTAGAGCATCCCGATTTCAAAAAAGAACTTAATGAGGACGCGCTCGGTCATTACCTTTCGTTCCAATATTCACCCACAGAAGAAACCTTCTTTAAAAATGTGTTTAAGCTTCCTCCGGCTCATTATTTCACCTTTAAAAATGGTGAAATGAAGAAAACAAGATATTGGCGCCCCGAATTTAATGAAACCATGGGCGTGCTTGAATATTTTGCAGATATTACAGATGCCACCGTGCGTGAATCGGTTGCGGCGCATAAAATCGCCGATGTTGAAGTTGGCTCTTTCTTGTCCTCGGGCATAGATTCAAGCTACATTGCAGAAGCCGCTAATGTTGATAAAACCTTTACCGTAGGCTTTGAAAGTCCTGACGGTGACCGTTATAATGAAATTCATTTTGCAAAGGAGTTTGCAAAGTGCATAGATGTTGAAAATATTGATAAGGTTATAACACCTGAGGAATATTGGGGCACATTCCCCAAAATCCAGTATCATATGGACGAGCCCTTGGCAGACCCTGCGGCTATTGCGCTTTATTTTGTAAGTAAGTTAGCCAGTGAACACGTTAAGGTTGTAATGTCAGGCGAAGGCGCAGACGAACTTTTCGGTGGATATAGAATTTATCAAGAGCCCATTACCTTAACCGCTTATGATAAACTTCCTTTCTGCATTAGAAGAATGGTTTCAAAAGTTTGCGAACATCTTCCTAAAATTCATGGCATTAACTATCTTATTCGCCGAGGAAAAACCATCGAAGAGCGTTTTATCGGTAATGCAAACATCTTCTCTTTAAAAGAAAGAAATGCTATTTTGAAGAGTGTTGTTGCTAAAAATGCTGTATCACCTCAAGTGCTTTGCGATAAGTTTTACAGCGAAGTTAAGGATAAAGATACCGTTACCAAAATGCAATATTTGGATATAAATATGTGGCTTATGGGAGATATTCTTCTTAAAGCAGATAAAACAAGTATGGCAAACTCTTTAGAACTTCGAGTACCTTTCCTTGATAAAAAGGTTATGGAATTCGCTGAGAATATTCCGCTTGAATGCAGAGTTAACACAGTTACAACAAAATTAGCATTAAGAAAAGCGGCAGAAAAAACATTGCCAAAACTTACTGCATCAAAGGATAAGTTAGGTTTCCCTGTGCCTATTCGAGTATGGCTTAAAGAAGATAAGTACTATAACACAGTTAAAACTGCTTTCACATCAGAATATGCCGAAAAATATTTTGATACTGCAAAACTTGTTGAATTACTTGATTTGCATAAGACGGGTAAAGCCGACGTTAGCCGTAAGATTTGGACTGTTTATACATTCCTTGTTTGGTATGAACAATTTTTTGTGATTGAAAAGTAAATAAAATAAAACCTTCCTTTTTGGCAATAATATTATTGCACTAAATAAAAGGGAGGTTTTTTATTTGCAAAACAGTTCGATGTCATTTATGAAAGGTTTGGGAGCAGGGATGATAGCAGGCGCAGCAGCGCTAGCTGTCGGAAAGGTTATGCTTCAAGACCATAAAAATATAACAAAGGGTTCAACAAAACTCGTTAAAGCGGTAGGAGAGTTTGTTGACGGCGTTCAAACAATGTTTCATTAAGACGAGAATAGTTATTTGTCTTTACTGAAATAACTTGCAGGGGATAATATTTCGAATAATTGTATGTTTTTGCAAAACAGTTGAGATATTATCCCTAATTGTTATTATTCTATATAAAAGCAATCTTCTTTCCATTTTTGTGGATTTGTGTCTATGTAGTTCCAAATTCTTAAATAATCGTACTCGCCACGAATAATATGGTCGTGGAAAGAACGTTGAAAAACATTTTGACCTATTTCTTTATTTACAAAACGTTTGAAAGTAGAGATGGTGTGTGGAATTATATGGTTTGTAGGGGACGGCGCCATCGACGTCCCGTTATGTTCAACCTTTAAAACTAAATGAATGTGGTTTGGCATTATAACGTATTTATCAACAGTGACTTGCGGAATGTTATTTGATGAGAGAATATATTCATCTATTGTTATTCCGATTTTTGATAAAGATATTTTCGGGACG
>JAZTXU010000102.1:0-2850 GCA_045636565.1 Acutalibacteraceae bacterium | reverse complement strand
GGTATGTATGTAATGCTTGATGTACATATGTATCCTCCTGAAGAATGTAAAACTGCAGAGGCAACTGTCAAGTACGCGAGAGATTACTATCTTCCGCTTTTAAAGGAACTTGCTAAAAAATACAAAGATGAGCCAATGGTTGGTGCTATCGAAATTTGGAACGAACCCGTTGCAGTAGACCGCGAGCAGCTTACTTTTGATCCTGATGTTTGGAAAAGGGAACTTCGCCAATATTTTATTGATGCGGTGAACGAAATCAGGAAAATAGACACTAAACATGTTATTCTGGTGAGTGACAGTAACGCAGGTTGGGGCGAGGAAATCCCTAAATTCTGGGGCGGATATTACGATAAGGTTGACCCCGTTTACAGAAACACCTGTTTTAGTGTTCACGCCGCACACGAACAACTCGATTTTAGTTTTGAATCTTACAGTAAAAAATGGAAGAGTTGGGCAAAGGATAATAATCTTTGTCTCCTGTTCGGTGAATTGGAAACTGTTCCGGGCATTTCAACCCGTAAAGGTATTCAAAATTTGTGTGATTTTCTTAGTGAAACCAAAAAAGAATACCACTTTAGCGGCGCACTTTGGGGACCCCATTCCGGAGAGGCGGGCTATTTTGATATTTGGGCAGATAGCGGCTGGGTAGATAACTATTGCGGCTCTGACCCTGTTATGAAAACCCGATATGTAACCGAAGTGGAGGATGTTTTCGGCGAGGCTTCAAAGATAGCAGAAACCTCAAAAGACTCTGCATTTTTCGGCACCAAGGAAAGCGGCGGAACTGCTATTGCCTTGAATAAAGGGCTTTCGGCTACCGATTATCACGAAACAACATCTGAGATTATAAGTAATATCGTTTATAAGGCCGGAAAATATAAAATTATGGTACGCGCCGCAGGTAAAGCAGGCTACGCAGGTGATTTTATTGTGGGTTATCGCGATGTGGACGGTGTTATTCACCAAATCGGTCGTTTTAGCGGTAAAAACACTAATATGGCGGCTTATTACCAAACTATAGAATTCACCTCGGCTAAGCAGATTGCTTCTTTTGTATTCTTCGGATGTGATGCAAAACAGAAGAGCGCTATTATTGACCGAATTTATGTTGAGTCTGCATCTAAAGATAAGGCTGTATCTACACGCTCCAAGGTGGATATAAAGGATGCAAACAAAATTATAGATTTAAGCGGTAAAGCAATTACTCTTGCTAAACCTGATACAGACGGCGATAAACCAACCACTCCCGATGACACCACCTCTGAACTTCCCGAAGATAATAAGCCGACAGGGGATAATAAGCCAACAGGGGATAATAACGGTGGAGATGTTGATGTAAAGCCGAACGACAATGATAACACTGCTCCGCAAACCGGTAATAAGGAAGAAACAACTAAAAATACCACAACCACCGAAAGCGATTCACAGGATATGACCATTTATATTATCATCGGCGGTGTGATTTTACTGGCATTTGCAGGATTTGTGGTTGCAGTAATCATAGTTACTAAAAAGAAAAACGCAAAAATAAAATCGGAGGAAAATTAAAATGAAAAAAATATTCACTTTGTTGATGACAGTGATTATTATTTGCACTTTATTTGCACCGTCATTAACTGTGAGTGCTGCAAGTAGCAAGGGCGTAAAGGAAGAATATTTAAATTCGGACAAATGGCTTTCTTTAAGCAAAAACAAGACGGGCGCCAGATATTTTGTGGATATGAAGGGCAAACCTGTCAGACTTTTTGGTCAAGCAAGAAGTCAGGGTAACAGCGTAAAGGAAAATACTTTGTATTCACCTGTTGACAGTGTTGATGCTTTAGTTGAGCATTATGCCGATTACGGTATGAATTTTATGCGCTTGGCTTTGAATATTAGCAGTCTTTGTGGCGAAAAAAAGAGAACCACGGCTGAAATCAATGATTTTATTGCAAGACAAATCGACCCCGATGTTCAGGCAATTATAAGAAACGGTATGTATGTAATGCTTGATATACATATGTATCCCGAACCTGAGGGCGAGAGAACTGCCAGAACCTTGGTGCAGTTTGCAAGAGATTATTATTTACCTGTTTTGGTAGAACTTGCAAAGAAATATAAAGATGAGCCAATGGTTGCAGTTTACGAAATCTGGAACGAGCCGTTTCCTGCTGATATAGCTGCTCCTCCACCGGAGGATAAGGATGGTGACTGGTTGACCCAGCTTCGTAAATTCTTTATGGAAGCGGTTTCCGCAATCAGAAAGGTTGACACCCGCCATGTAATAATGGTTAGTGACCATAACGCAGGTTGGGGTGCTGCAACTGATGATATCTGGGGCGGATATTACGATAAAATAGACCCTGTTTACAATAATGTTTGTTACAGTATTCACTGCGGTCATGATCAGCTTGATAACGATAGCATTGAATGGTATTCAAACCACTGGAAAAACCTTGCTAAAAATAAAAACATTTGCTTGCTTTTCGGTGAAATAGAAACGGAACCTGCAAGTAACTCCGCAGAGGGTATGCAGAATTTCCTTGATTTCTTCATGGATGCCAAGAATGAATACAATTTCAGTGGTGCTATCTGGCGCCCGCACGGAGCCTCGGCGGAGTACCACGACCTTTGGGGAGATAGCGGCTGGGTTAAGAAATATGTAACATCGGGAGCTTCTCCCACAATGCGCTATGCGTCTGATACAGAGGATTATTTCGGTGAAAAGTCATCCGCAGTTGAAGTAACAAAGGATTTAAATCTTTTTGGAGTTCAGGATTACGGCACAGGTATCAGTATGCTACCGAATCTTCCAACAACCAAATTCTATGAATCCACCACCGAAATGAAAAATAATATCGTTTATAAAGA
>JAZTXU010000101.1:0-7764 GCA_045636565.1 Acutalibacteraceae bacterium | reverse complement strand
TGCCGAATGGTCTTTTTCAAAGTCGGCAGGGGTGGCAGATACAAAAATCGCCTGATTTACATGGCTGTAAAACTCCTCAAAATTAAGGGGGCGGTTATCAAAAGCAGAGGGCAAGCGGAAACCGTACTGCACAAGGTTTTCCTTTCGCGCTCTGTCACCGCCATACATACCGCGCACCTGCGGTAGCGTTACATGAGATTCATCCACAAAAAGTATAAAATCATCGGGGAAATAGTCAAGCAAGGTAGAGGGGGTGCTGCCTGCGGGTCTGCGCGCCATTACTCGGGAGTAGTTCTCAATTCCCTTGCAGGTACCGATTTCCCTTAACATTTCAATATCATATTCTGTTCTTTGGCGAATGCGCTGTGCCTCTATAAGTTGCTCATTTTCAATAAAGAATTTAACCCTTTCTTCCATTTCTTCCTTAATTTCGGTAAGGGCTTCTTCTAACTTGTCCTGCGGCACAATGTAATGCGACGCGGGATAAATTGCAATATGTGAAAGAAATGCTTTAACCTCACCCGTTAAGGTGTTGATTTCTGAAATACGGTCAATTTCATCCCCGAAAAATTCCACTCTTATAGCATTTTCCTGTGAATAAGCGGGATAAATTTCCACCGTGTCACCGCGAACACGGAACTTGTTTCTTACAAAGTTTATATCGTTTCGCTCATACTGTAAGTCAACAAGTTTTGCAATAAGTTCATCGCGGCTTTTTTCCATTCCTGCCCTTAAAGAGATTACCATATTTCGGTAATCAATCGGGTTACCTAATGAGTAAATGCAGGAAACCGATGCCACAATTATTACATCTCTGCGCTCAGATAAAGCACAGGTTGCGCTGTGGCGAAGTTTATCAATTTCATCGTTTATTGCAGAATCTTTTTCAATGTATGTGTCAGTACCCGGCAAATACGCCTCGGGTTGGTAATAATCGTAATAAGAAACAAAATATTCCACCGCATTTTCGGGGAAAAATTCGCGAAACTCCGAACACAACTGCGCGGCGAGGGTTTTATTGTGAGCAAGAACAAGGGTGGGACGGTTTACCTTTTCAATAATATTCGCCATTGTAAAGGTTTTACCCGAACCCGTAACACCAAGCAAAGTTTGCTCGCGGTCACCGCGGTTTAAGCCTTCGACCAATTTCTCAATAGCCTGCGGCTGGTCACCGGTTGGCTTGTAATTTGAATGTAAAATAAACTTATCCATACCCTCACCTCACAATGCAGATTTCAACAGATATATTATACCACAAAAATTTTATATGTAAATATTTTGTTAGAATGAATCACTTTTCACCGCTTATTAATAAATCCTGACGACAAAATAAACTTGTAATTTTCATAAAAATATGGTATTATACTATAAATGTATATTTCTTTTTGAATAATGATACATTTTTAATATACTTTTTTTCGGAGGTATAAAATGAAAAAACTAGTTTCGCTTATTCTTTGCGTTATTATGGTTTGCTGTGTGGGCACATATTTTGCCCAAGCAGATACAAATTACTGTAAACTTTTTGAAGATAATATCAATATTCTCCGTTGGGGTATGAACGGCAGCACAGATGTTGCCGAAGGCGCAAGCTTCCCCTTGTCGACAATTTTCGATAATCTTGAAATGAAACTCGCTAACGATTACTATAAGGAAGGGGAAGATTTTGTAAACATCCCTGCCGAAGTTTTCGAAGAAAAGGCTAAAAAATGCTTTGCCGTTATTGATGTGAACGCAATGCGCGCTTACGAAGAAGATTTTTACAATCAGGAAACCGACTCAACCGACAAGCGCAAGATTTACGATGAGGCGCAGAATGTCTATGTATTCCCTGCGGCAGTCGGTTTTGGTGACCCTCCTTCAAGATATGTTGTAATGGGTTATGTTGAAAGTGGCGGTAAGTACACGATTTACAGTTATTTTATTGACCCATCTGAGGCTGATGAGACCCTTACAGGTATAGAAGGTAAGGATTATACCATTTACGAGGGTCAAAAATGTAAGATTCACCACACCATTAAAAACGTGGTTGAGACCGACGGTAACGATGTTAAATTCCATTCTTGGGAAAAAATCTCTGCCGTTCCAGAGGTTGAAGGTTTGATTACCCCTCCTGCCCAGTCAGACGGAAAAGACCCCGATGACACCACATCAAATCCTGACACAAGCAAACCGAGTGACTCATCAAAACCCGAAGATTCTTCTAAACCGGGAAACTCCTCTGGTCCTGATGAAAGCAAACCCGATGATACAACAAGTTCAAAGCCTGATGAAAGTCAGGTTGTAACCCCTCCGCTTGAAGGAAACCCTTTGGTTACTGTTTTTGCTCCGCAAAGCGTAAAACTTGAAGCAGAGGTTAACGCTTTCCCCGAAAGCACCATCGTTAAGGTTGAAGAGATAAAGGACGGTGCCAAACTTGCCACGATAAAGAACGCTCTTTCCGGTGTTGCAGAAAAATTCGTGGCTTACGAAATCACCGCACAGTGCAAAAATGTTACAGTTCAACCAAACGGCTTGGTTAAAGCAATATTTAACATCCCCGCTGATTACAAAGCAAACAGAGTTGTTTTCTATTATGTTTCCGAAAACGGAGTAAAAGAAGAAGTTCCTTCCTATGTGAACGAAGAAAACAGAACGGTTGTTGCCGAACTTCCCCATTTCAGCACCTATGTTGTTGCAGAAACCAATAAACCTATTGACGCAGCACAGGCCGAAATTGACAAACTCAAAAACGATGAAAAATCCGAAGATGGCGGCTCGGCAATTTGGATTATTATAATAATTGTTATAGCCTTGGGTGTTGGCGGCGGTATTGCGGCTTTCTTTATCATTAAAAAGAAGAAAGAAGATGCAAAGCCTAAAACACGTCCTCAGCCCCAGCATAAACCTATAAAACCTCAGAATAATGACGAATTCGGTTTTGTTATTGTGGGTAACGATGATGCACCCGAAACTGAGCCGAGTGAAAATAATGAATCCGCAAATGAAAACGCAGATTCAGAAAATGAAGATAAAGGCGAATAAACCTGATATGTAAATTAAAATCGGCGGATGGAAATACATCTGCCGATTTTTGTTTTTCTATCCAAATTATAGTTTGTCGGGATAATATCAATGTAAATTAGCTCGTCAGTTAGCCTTCTCCAGCGGAGAAGGTGGCACGAGGAACGAGTGACGGATGAGGAGATAACCATTAAAATAATGCTGATTTTTCTCTCCTCAACCACCGCTATTGCGGTCCCCCTTCTCCGCTGGAGAAGGCATATACTTGCCAGTCAACCCCCTACAAACTATAATTTACCAAGCAAACTCGCCATCGGGGTAGATACTTGGCGCTCAACAAAACCAAAACGAATTGCCAGTCGAGGCACTCGACAAACTATAATTTCTTTATTCGTCATTTTATTTCTAAAAAATATTGTAAATCTTGACAATATATGTTATAATAATCATACCACACAAAATTTGATATGAGTCATCTATTATAGAGGCGGCGTTTTTTATTTCGGTAAAAATGCTGACTTCTGTTTTTTTGTTTCTATATGGATGACATTTCGATTTTGTGTGGTAGCAAATCGGAGTTATGCATTTTTCGGTGTGTGTAACTTTTGTTGCGCACACTTTTTTATTTTCAAAAAGGCTTTGCTTCTTTTTGTGCCACACACTTTGAGAAAGAGGAGGTCCGCAAGACTTCCTCTTTTTCTGTCTGTCGCATGACACCACAAATAATTTGACTTATCGTGTAAAAAAAGGTATAATAATATTGTAAAATCTAATTTGGTGGTGATAAAATGAGTTCTCCGTTAGCGGACAGGCTCCGTCCTAAAAAAATAGATGAAGTTGCAGGTCAGAAACATCTTCTGGCTGAGGGCAAGGTGCTCAGAAGAATTATTGATTCGGGGAATATGCCCAATCTCATATTTTATGGCCCTTCGGGCGTTGGCAAAACCACCGTTGCGAATATTATTGCCGAAAATTGCGGCAAAAAACTTTATTACCTCAATGCAACCACCGCTTCAACTGCCGATATCAAGGAAATTATTAACAATATTGGCACCATTGAAAGTATGGGCGGAATTTTACTCTATCTTGATGAAATTCAGTATTTCAACAAAAAGCAGCAGCAAATTCTGCTTTCTTACATAGAAAATGGGGATATAACCCTCATAGCCTCCACCACCGAAAATCCATATTTTTATGTTTACAATGCAATTTTAAGCCGCTCCACCGTTTTTGAATTCAAAACCTTATCCGCAGAGGATATTGTTTCGGTTTTAAACCGCGCTGTGGCGATTATTTCCAAGGAAAAGAGCAAGGAAATTACCATTTCTGCAGAGTCGGTTAAAAAAATTGCCACCTCCGCCGCGGGCGATGTGCGCCGTTCGCTAAATATGCTCGAATTATGTATTGTTACCGCCGAATCGGGCGATACTATTACGGTTGAGGATGACATTGTTGAGCAAATTTTAGCATCAAATGCTGTGCGGTATGACCGCGAGGGTGACGAGCATTATGATATTATCTCGGCTTACCAAAAATCAATGCGCGGTTCCGACCCCGATGCCGCAGTTTATTATCTTGGCAGACTTTTGGCGGCAGGCGATCTGCCGAGTGCTTGCAGAAGGCTTCTTGTTTGCGCGAATGAGGATGTGGGACTTGCTCATCCGCAGATAATTCCCATTGTAAAGGCGGCGGTGGATACTGCAATGATGGTGGGGCTTCCCGAAGCCAGAATCCCTCTTGCAAATGCGGTGATTCTTGTGGCCACCTCGCCAAAATCCAACTCGGCTTATATGGCAATAAACTCCGCTATGCATGACATTGAAATGGGAATCGGCGGCGATATTCCTCGTCAACTTCAAAATAAGCATTTTGACGGTGAAGATGCCACAGTTAAGGGGCAGAATTACAAGTACCCACACGATTTTAGTGGGCATTATGTAAACCAACAGTATTTGCCCGATAACATAAAAAATAATAAGTATTATACCTTCGGCGATAATAAAACCGAGCAAAAATACCGCGAATATTGGGATAAAATCAAGGGAACATCTAACAAAAAATGAGAGGATGAGCATCGTGAAAACCTATGCATTACCCCGCAAGACCCTTTTGCTGTGGCGCATTAGAATTTTTATTTGTTTAGCCTTTTTATTGCTCCTTTTATGGTTAATACCACTTAGTTGGAAATTCACCGTTATTATAGGCACTATTTTCATTTGTGTGTTTTTAGCCGCCTTCTTCTGGTATCTGCCAAAGTTTATCAAAAGTTGCCGAATCACTGTTACTAACGATTCTGTTATCATAAAACGCGGAGTTATTATTGAAAATATCCATATTTTGCCATTTTCTCGCTTGATTCACACTTTAACTGTCCAAACTCCCCTTGCAAAACTTCTGTCACTTAACACTGTTCTTTTCAAAGCGGCGCGATTCAGGGTGTTTGTGCCCGAACTTTCAAGCGAAGATGCCGAAAGCCTTGTGATGGAAATTAATTCGGAGGCTCATTATGAAAAAGACATATAAAGCCCACCCGATAATGATTTTGGGACCCATAAAACCGTTTATATTTGTGTTGGTGCTCCCCCTTGCGGCGGCATTGCTTCACTATTTTACCGACCATAAAATCACCCACATTTTAGCGGTTGAAATTCTCTGCTTTTTGGCAATTTTTGTTTTGGGACTTTCCCGATACCTCGTGTTCAGGTTGATTCTTACCGAAGATATACTCACGATTAAATCAGGTATCTTTTTTCAAAGAACTTCAAATATAAAACTTTCTCGCATCTCCTCCGTACAAATGGAGCGCAACCCCGTTGATATGATTTTCGGCTCGGTCACCTGCAAAATCAATACCGAAGCAGGCACTCTTAAACGATCGGATTTTAAGTTTAAATTAAAGCGCAGCGATTCGTTGGAACTTTCCGAACTGCTTTTTCTTGATAAAACCGTCTCCCGAGCACGATTTTCAGCCTATAAAGTGGCAATTATGGCTGCCGCAACATCCTCAGCCGCTACCGGTATGATTGTTGGCGTTCCAATCCTTTACCGCGTCGGTAAACTTTTGGGGGTTGGTATTGAACAGATGTTGTTTGACCGAATCACTAACGTTTCAAACAAATTTACCAACTATTTTCCGCCCATTGTAAATATTGTTACCTTTTCTGTTTTGGGCGCTTATGCTTTTTCTTTTATCTATTCATTCTTAAAGCATATTAATTTCAAACTTTCCTTTGGTGAAGAGCGTTTGACCGTTCGGTCGGGATTTTTCGTGCGAACCAAAACCGCTTTTATCCGTTCAAGAGTCAACAATGCTAAATTAGACCAAACCCTTTTGATGCGATTCATAAGAAGGTACTCAATGAAGGTAAGTGTTGGCGGTTTTGATGATTCCAAGAGCGTTTCGCAGGTTGTGGTGCCTTCGGGCAGTAAAACGGCTATTTTGGAAGATTTTTCGGAATATTTTCCTTTTTTAAAGTCGGACGGTGAAACAATTAAACCCGAAAAACGAGCAGGCATAAAAAACCGCTTTTTTATCTGGCCCGCGGTTTATTTTCTTGTAATTCTCGGACTTTCGGTGTATATGTGCCTGCGTTTCCCCGATTTTGACCGTTTAATTCAGTTTTTAACCTTGGTTTTGCTCACCGCCGTTTTGCTTTATGCCTATTCCTGCCTTTATGAATACCGCAACGGCTCACTGAAACTCGGAAAAAACATCTTCGCACAAAGTAACCGCTTTTTCGGCACACGCGCCATGTATTGCCCGAAAGAAAACATCGGTCAGATTAAAATAACACAATTCCCCATAGATAAATACCAAAAAATCTGCCGTGTGCGACTTACGGTATGCAGTGAAAATGCGGATAGTGTCCGCGTGCGTTTCGTGAATTACGCAGATGCAACAAAGGAAATTACCGATTGCTTCAATTTAGGTAATTATTTTGAATCGGATGAATAAAATTTGATATTTGTGAGAAAATAGGAATGTTTCACGTGAAACATTCCTATTATTTTTTTGAAAGGAACATATTATGAGTTTGTTTTGGGATTGCATTCGCGCCTTTATGGTAGGCGGTTTTATATGTCTTATCGGACAGATTTTAATTGATTACACAAAACTCACCCCCGCGCGTATACTTGTAAGTTTCGTGGTTTCGGGCGTGATACTCACCGCAATAGGTGTTTATGAACCAATTGTGGAATTTGCAGGCGCAGGTGCCACAGTTCCGCTGACAGGTTTTGGTTTCAGCCTTGCAAACGGTGTGAAAGAAGCGGTTATGCAAAACGGATTGCTCGGTGCTTTAAGCGGAGGTCTGACCGCAACCGCCGCAGGTATTGCTGCATCGGTGGTTTTTGGGTTTATAATGGCACTCATCTTCAAACCGGGAGACAAGAATTGAGGTAAGAAGTAAAAGTGAAGAGGTAATGTGTCTGCGACGCATGGGAAAAACTTCGTTTTTCAAGTAATAGGTAATAGTGGATAGTGAAGAGGTATTGTGTCTGCGACGCTATTTAAAAATATTTGATATGTAAATATACCTTTTGTAGGGACGGGCGGTCTCACTGCGGTTCGGTCCCTACGGTATGTAAATTATAGTTTGTAGGGGTTGATTGGCAAGTATATGCCTTCTCCAGCGGAGAAGGGGGACCGCTAAAGCGGTGGATGAGGAGAGAAAAATCAGCATTATTTAAATGGTTATCTCCTCATCCGTCACTCGTTCCTCGTGCCACCTTCCCCGCTGGGGAAGGCTAACTGACGAGCTA
>JAZTXU010000100.1:0-9658 GCA_045636565.1 Acutalibacteraceae bacterium | reverse complement strand
TGGCTTGCCTGTGCAAAAAGCGATATTGCCGATTATGAATATTCAGGATATTTATCTGCTTATATTTACTGTTCAAATGCTCTTTATGTTGCTGACAGAGAACTTTGGCAAAAAGCAATTTCCCATTGCAGTGACGGAGTTATTCGCGACCTTAATTTCAACAACTCTTATTGGGAGCAATTTGAAGGTGAGGTTATGGAATCCTCACAAGATTTTAATGACTCCTTCATAAAAGCCAACGGTGTTGAAAGCGGAATTTTAAGTTATGACCAAATGGTAGAACTGATGCTTAGGTATTACGATATTGATGTGATTTAAAACGCTTTGTCACATATTTTTATTTATATATTTTTTTGGAGTGTGATTAATATGTCAAAAACTTGTATCAACCAAACTAAAATCCCTGAAAACACCTTTAAAAACCCCATTATTTCAGGTTTTAATCCTGACCCTTCTATATGCAGGGTGAATGATGAATATTTCCTGGTAACCTCCACATTTGAATATTTTCCCGGACTACCAATTTACAAAAGCCGTGATTTGATTAACTGGAAGCAAATCGGTAATGTTTTAGACCGCCCCGAACAGTTGAATTTGGATAAAGCAGATGCATCGTCAGGTCTTTACGCCCCCTCAATTCGCTATAATAACGGTGTGTTTTATGTCATCTGCACCAATGTTTCACACGGCGGAAACTTTGTTGTAACCGCAACTAATCCCGAAGGTCCATGGTCTAATCCTAATTTTATTGGAACCGAAGGAATTGACCCCTGCCTGTTTTTTGATGATGACGGCAAGGCTTATTACATAGGTCAGCGCCAAAAAAAGGATAAAAAGTTTGACGGCGACTGTGAAGTTTACATTCAGGAATTTGACCCCGTGAACATCAAAGTAACAGGCGAGCCTGTTGTGGTGTGGGACGGAGCCTTGAAAAATGCTTTTTGGGTAGAAGGACCAAGGCTTTACAAAATGTTTGGATATTACTATCTGCTTGTTGCAGAAGGAGCCACCAATAAATACCATTCGGTAACAATGGCACGAAGCAAAACCGTTTTCGGAAAATATGAATCTTGTATGCGAAATCCCATAATCACCAACCGCCATTTGGGAAGCGATTACCCCATTACCAATGTGGGCCACGCCGACCTTGTTGAAACACAGAACGGTGAGTGGTGGATGGTAGCTTTAGCCTACAGATACGTTAAAGATTACGAATATCCCTTAGGCAGAGAAACTCATCTTGCCAAGGTGGATTGGGATAAAGACCTTTGGCCTATAGTCAATAAGGGAATCGGTTGTGTTCCGGTATTTACTTCACCGCTTCCTAATCTTCCCCTATCACCTGTTAGCGAAATTCCAAGACTTGATACCTTTGATTATGATACATTGCCCTTTCATTGGATTACCGCACGCACACCACGAGAAAAATTTTACTCTTTAGAGAACGGCGGACTTCGCTTATTCACTAAACCTACCTGCGCTGCCGACCTTGACCATTTTAGCTTTTTAGCACAAAGGGTAAAACATAAGAATTTTACCGTTAAAACTGCTTTTGAGCTTAAAAATGCAAATAGCTATGAAAAAGCAGGTTTTGTGATAACTCAAAAAAATACACATTATTTTGAGTTATCGGCAGGTAAAAATGAAATTACGCTTACCGTTACCGATAACGGCAAAACCGAAATTGTAGCTTGTAAAGAATTCAGCGGTGGTAAATTATATTTAACAGTAGAATCGAATTGCGGAGATTACGATTTTTATTACGGTTATGATGAAACCGAAAAGATACCGCTCGCCCAAAATGTTGACAGCAAAATTTTAAACACCCTTTACGCTGTAAGCTATACGGGACTAATAGCCGGAATCTTCACCTCATCCTATGGAGAAGAAACAAACGCTTATGCAGATTTTGATTACTTCTATTATGAAGGAAACGATTGATTAAATAGAAAAAGCGGAAGAAGTTTCAGTTTTCTTCCGCTTTTTTATATCATACATCCCCATTTTTATAATGACTATCGAATGTCTAGAAATTCAATCAATTTCTAGACATTGCCTATAAAAATCGGCTCTATGTTGCAAAAAACGTCTTAAAACGTTATTTTGCAACTTCGATATCATTTAAATGAATATGTTCAATTACCAACGGTAATTATTTGCGAATTCAAAGAATTCGCAGTCGAAATAAGGCTTTGCCCTATTTCGACATCTACATAGTAATTATAAAAACTTAAAGGGAATGTTAATATGTCAAAAAAACTGATTATCTTAATTTCTGCCATTTTAATTGTAATAATAGTGGCTGCAACCGCCATATTTTTAATTAGTGGTAGCAATGAAAAGAAAAATAACAGGCATAAGGAAAATTTGCCCTCTAAGGTTGAAAGTGTAATGTCTGAAACAACCGAAAGCGAGCAGACAGAAAAACCACAGGAAAATGACCAAACAGTAAGCGTGGTAGTGCCTGATTTCGAGATTTACACCCCTAAAAAATCAACCGTATCAACCACAGAGAGTAAAATTACTTTCTCGGGCAAATCCAACACAAAAGACCCCGTTACCCTAAACGGAAAGGAAATAACCCTTACTGATGACGGTTTGTTTTCCAAAACTGTGGAGCTTAAAGAGGGCAAAAACACATTCACCTTTGTTCATAAGGGCAAAAATTATGTTTACTCTGTGAATTACAGGTATGTGATTCTTGAAAGTTACAGTCCATCGTCATCGCAGAGTTACAAAAGTGGCTCAACCTTGGCGGTTTCTGCAAAAGCGCGTAAGGGAAGTACGGTTTCAGCTACCTTTAATGGTGAAACCGTGAATTTGAAGGAATACAGTGCACAAACAGATGAAAAATCGAATTCGGCTGAATTTGTGGATTATATAGGTTCATTTAAATTACCAAGCGTCACCAAGGATAAAAATTTAGGTACAATTGTTTTCAGGGCGAATCTGAATGGAAAAAGTGAGAGGTTTAAATCAGGCAATATAATCTGCAAAAAAGCGGATATTCCCGTAAAATATAATCCCAACGCCGCAGTGCTTGGTGGAAAATATCTTAATGTTGGTACGGGTAAAATCGCAGAAATAATTGATTATCAGGCAGAGACCTTTGATGCTTATTCAACCAATGACTGGTCAAGACCGACAAATAACTATTTGCCAAAGGGCACCGTTGATTACAGCGCGCAGGGGTATGTTTATCATCAAAGCGGTTCTACCAAAAAGGAATATGCGGTGCTTCGTTGCGGTAGGCAGGTTTACACTTCAAGAAAAAATATTCCCACAAACGAAATTGTTACGGTTGTAAAAGAATATAAAGGCACCTTGCCTGACCATAACGAGATTAAAATTGCTTCTTTTGAAATTGAGGGTAATCACACCGTTTTAACCCTTGATACAATGTGGAAAGCACCGTTTTATTTTGATGTTCTGCCGCAAGGCTATACCAATCCCCAAAAGCAGGATTACAGTGTTTCTTCGGTTACTTGCAATTATATTGATATAACCCTTTGTTACACAACTGTGTTTGAGGGCAAAATTAATATTCCCAAAACTAATCCGCTTTTTTCATCTGCTAAAATCATAAAAAACAAATCGGATTACACTATAAGATTATATCTTAGAAAACAGGGCGGTTTTTACGGATGGGATGCAAACTATAACAGCAAAGGTCAATTAGTGTTTGAGTTTTTGAATCCCGCAAGGGTGAGTAAGTCTTCTAATGCATACGGCGCAGATTTAAGCGGCGTTAAAATACTTATTGATGTTGGTCACGGGGGGAAAGACCCCGGCGCATTGGGTTTCAGTTCAAAACACACTGAGGCTTCGCAGAATCTTGCACTTGCTAAAAAGGTGAAATCAAGTCTTGAAAGTATAGGGGCTACCGTTTATTTGACCAGAACATCAAACTCCACATCGAGTAATGACGATAAAATAAAAATGCTAAAACAATTAAAACCCGATTACTGCCTTGCAATTCATCACGATTCTTCCTCCTCGGGCTCGGCAAACGGTTTTGGTGCGTTTTATTCGCATTCATTTTCTAAAAAAGCGGCAGAACTTGTTTATATGCATACCAAAAACACAAGGCTTTACAAGAATAATAAACTCGAATGGCATTATTACTATATGGCGCGGCAAAGTTTTTGTCCCGTGGTGCTCACCGAAAACGGATTTATGTCTAACACTTATGATTATTCGCATATTACAAGTGATGTTTCGTTAAATAAAAAGGCAACCGCTATTGTTCACGGTATTGCGGATTATTTCCTGAGTGTTTCGCCTGATGATGTTCCTCTGCCGGAGCCTCCGCAAGAACCCGAGGAACCGGAAATTCCAATTATTCCCGAGGAACCGGAAGCACCGGAACTTCCTGGGGAACCTCCAAAACCGGAAGATCCGCAAGAGCCGGAAACACCCTCTCTTCCTCCTGAAGATGAGGAAATAAAAAATTAAGATTGCTGGTTCAGAGATTTTAGTGGTTGATGTTGAGGAAAACAATTTTTTCCCTTGTTTTTTTAGTGTTAGTGTGATATAATTTAATAAACTAATGAAAGGAGCAAGCAGTTTATAACTGTTGTGACGAAAAATGTTTTGTAAAAATTGTGGCAAAGAAATTCCTGAAGGCTCCGTTTTCTGTGGTGAATGCGGAACTCCTGTTGAAAATCAATCCGTACCTGCTGCAGCGGCTAACGCAACTCCCGAAGAAGGTTTTGCAGTAGAAACTCCCGTAGTGGAAGCGCCCGTATCAGAAACCGCTCCCGCATCAGAAACCGCTCCCGCGGCAGAAACAACTTCTGAGGCTCAAGTACAAAGTTTTGAAGAGCCTGTAATTGAAACCAAACCCAAGAAAAAGAAAAAAGGCTTAATAATTACCTTGATCTCATTGCTTTTGGTGGTTTTAATTGGTCTTGGTTCTTGGTTCTTCTGTCCTGCATTCAAGGGTTGGATATTAAAGACTTTCGGCTCAGATGCAGCTTACTTAGAGCATGTTGAATCTGAATCCTTAAAGGCAGGTTCAAGCAAAGTTATTAAGGGTTACGGCAAATTAATAAATGCATTGAAAAATAACGAGTTTGGCGCTGACATGAAGTTGGAATTAACCATTAGCGATAAACTTATTTCTACTCTTGAGAATAACATTCCTCCCATCGCTGATGGCGTTAAGATGGATCTTGATTGGCTTAAAAACATTTCCATTGATATGGACGGTAACTCAAAAGACAACATTTCCAAGCTTTTAATGGGAATTAATGTTAACGGTGTAAAACTTGCTGATCTTGATTTAATTACCGACCTTAATGCAGGCGAAGTTCTTTTTGGCGTGCCTTCATTAACAGATAAATATCTTAAGGCAGAGTTTGATATTCCGAGTGAGTTTGGTGCAATCCGTAGTTATCTTAGCGATGATGCACTTTGGAATGCATTGCCGACAGAAGACCAACTTAACTCTCTTGCTGAAAAGTACATAGATGTTGTTTTGGCTAATCTTAACACGGCTGAAAAGTCTTCCAAAGATGTAAAGATCGAGGGCATTTCAGAAGAACTTACCACATTGAAAATTGATATTGACGGTAAGACTATAAGAGATGTTGCTGTTGAAGTATTGAAGACTGCTAAGGATGACGAGGATATTAAAGGTATCGCAAAGAACATCTTGAAGTATCTCGAAAAGCAGGGATTATCAATGCCCGGTGATTTCGATGAGATGTATTCAGAATTGACCGATGAACTTGATGAAGTTATCGAGAGCCTCGAGGAACTTGACGAAGATGAACTTGAAATCCCTTATGATATTTCAATGGTTGACTATGTAAATTCAAGCCATGAAATCGTTGGTCGTAAATTCAACTTTGAAGGAACTACCATCTTTGAATATGTTACCGTTCATAATGGTGCAGACTTTGCTACTAAGGTAGAGGCTAGTATGGGTATCTTCACAGGTGGTAACGGCACAATTGCTTTTGTAGGTAAGGGTACCGATAAAAACGATGTAATTAACGGCAACTTTAAACTTGAAGCAATGGGCCAGCAGGTGTTGAATGTTAAGGTAATTGATTATAAGGCTGACAGTGAGTATCTTAATGGTAAGTTCCAGATTTCTCTCCCCGACGGTTTGTTTGATATGTTACTTGACGAGGCTGATATCCCCGAAGAAATTGCTTCTGCTATCGGTTTAGTTGATCCTAAGATTGAGTTCTCATTCGAGGGTAACGAAAAGTCAAATAAGGTTGGTATCAATCTTATGGCAGGCGATGAAGCACTTATTGGTTACTCTGTTTCAAGTACAGTTAAAGCACCTTCTTCTGTAATTAAGCCTGATGCTTCTAAGGTATATGATGAAGATGAAGCTGAAATATGGGCTTCCGAAATCAATCCGAGCGATATTTTAAATAAGCTCAAGGATGCAGGCATTCTTAATAACGAAATGTTAGAAATGTTAGAAATGTTACAAGAAGTAATGTAATTTAAAACACCATATCCTTGGCGCTGATTTTTAAAATCAGCGCCAAGTTATTATAAGTGGAATTAACCTTTTATATTAAAAGGAACCCTTAAAGTTTTATCAAGGTGATAATTATGAATATTGAATTAATAGATATACATAAAAAATACGGTTCAAAGCAGGTTTTGAACGGAGTAAATCTTACTGCTGAATCCGGAAAGTGTATTGGTATACTGGGCGGAAATGGAAGCGGTAAATCAACATTGCTGTCCATACTCGCGGGAATACAATCCTCAAACAAGGGTGAGTTTCAGATAAACGGCAAGGACCTGTTTAAGATTCAGTCCGAAAGGGCAAGGTTAGTTGGTTATGTGCCGCAGGGAACACCGCTTTTAGAAGAGCTTACCGCTTATGATAATCTGCTTTTATGGTATGATAGGGCAACAATGAAGAAGGAATTGGATTCCGGTTTTCTTAAAATGTTGGGCATTAACGATTTTCTCAAGGTTACCGTTTCAAAAATGTCAGGCGGTATGAAAAAGCGTTTGTCTATCGGATGTGCAATATCCAAAAAGCCTCCGGTATTATTATTAGACGAGCCAATGGCTGCGCTTGATATAGCTTGCAAGCAGAATATATCAGACTATATAAAGGACCATAAAAGAGCAGGTGGAATTGTGCTTTTGGCAACGCACGATGTACTTGAGCTTGAGCTTTGCGATGAATGGTATATCATGAAAAACGGTGTGCTTTCACGCTTTAATTACACGGGAAATATTGAAGAATTGGTAAAGAGTTTGTAGTATGAAGAATTACTTTTATTTACAATTAAAAAGAGTTACAAAAATTTTACCCTTTGTGATTACCATAACTGTAGCCTTGCTTATCGGTCTTGCTGCGATTCTTTACGGTATGATTGACATTTTTGTTGGTAATGATTCAAACAGTCGGTTTACCATAGCCGTTACGGGTGACACTGATAACAGTTATGTCGATTTGGGTCTTACCGCGATGGGAACCTTAGATGAAACAAGATTTTCTATGGAATTAGTCCCGATGGAAGAGGAAAAGGCAAGAAAAGACTTGGAGGACGGTAACATTTCCGCTTACATTGTTATTCCCGAAGGCTTTGTGGATAACGCACTTTCGGGGCAGATAGATCCCATCACTTTTGTGACCTCTCCCGGTATGGAGGGTGTTAACGGTCTTTTAAAGCGAGAAATTACCACCCTTATTACCGATATGGTAATGTATTCTCAAAAAGGCTCCTACGGTTTGTATGATACCCTTATGGATAACGGCTTTGAGAAAACTGAAGCTAATAATCATTTGAATAAAATAAGTGTTAAATATGCAGATCTTATTGTTAAAAGAAATAAGCTTTATACTGTAAGTGAGTTAGGTGTGTCAGATGGACTTTCAACTCCCGAGTATTATGTTTGTGCTATTTTAATACTTTTGTTGGTGCTTATAGGCTTGCCGTTTGCGGCGGTGTACATCAAAAGGGATTATTCATTCAATCAATTACTGGTTTCCAGAGGATATTCTACGGGACGGCAGATTTTATTTGAATATTTAGCGCACTTTATTGCAATGCTGTTGCAATTAGCAATCATGTTGGGTACACTGTTTGTTGCTTTGAAATTTATGCCTGCGGTAGATGAAAATATCATTAATGAATCGGTTGTCAATATTATTAAAAAATCAATACCGATTGTGATTATGCTTTCGGCGTTCAATATTATGATGTTTGAATTTTCAAATAATATTGTAAGCGGTTTATTGCTTCATTTCTTCGCCGCTATAGGACTATGCTATATTTCGGGTTGTATGTATCCTATATATGCCTTCCCGGACATTATAGAGAAAATCGCCAATTTCCTGCCAACAGGTATCGCAAGAAGTTATATGGCTTCCTGCTTCACCTATGAAGATTCATTCGGAAAATTTGTGGGATTGTTGATTTACAGCGCCTTGTTTTTCGGTATTGCTTGGTTTATGCGATTCCGCAAGACTGTTAAAATCGGGAGGTAAAGGCTATGCTTAAAGTTTTAAAATGGTTTTTTATGCTAAGCAAAAGACTTTATAAAAAGCCATCCTTCATAATTTTATTATTACTTATTCCGTCTTGCGTTTTTGCTTTCAGTTTTGTGGCTAAGCAGGATAGCGGATTTGTTAATGTTGTTTTAGCTTCAACTGATGATGACAAGGTTGCCAATGCGGTTATTAATGAGCTTTTAAATGAAAAATCTTTGATAAATTTCTCTCGCGCCTCAAGTGAAGAGGCAGCTTTGGCAGAGGTTAAAAGCGGTCTTGCTGATGAGGCTTGGGTTTTTCAATCCGATGTTGAAAATAAAATTAATGATTTTGTGGGTAAAAGTAAGAACCCGGTTGTTACCGTTTTTACAAAGGAACAAAATGTTTCTGTGCGACTTACCCGTGAAAAGCTCACAGGAGTATTATATAAATATTGTGCGCGAGCTTTTTATATAGATTATGTGCGATCAAAGTTTTCTCAGTTGGATAATCTTTCAAATAATCAACTCATAGCCTATTTCGATGATACAAGTGTGGACGATAGCTTATTTTCCTTTAAAAACCCCAATAACGTAGCCAATGAATCCGAGCCTGCTAATTATCTC
This sequence comes from Acutalibacteraceae bacterium, assembly GCA_045636565.1. GTDB lineage: Bacteria > Bacillota > Clostridia > Oscillospirales > Acutalibacteraceae > UBA737. The sequence continues at coordinate 571 of JAZTXU010000100.1, read as the reverse complement.
ACAACACCAATACGCGGCTTGCTTGCTATTTTCGCAGTATTGTGCGGTCTGGCCGCCACGATGTATTACAAGCAGGATGAAATATCAGGCACCTTCTCTTATGTAAAAAACAACCGAAAGGGTTTTGTAGCGTTTGGTTGTGTTCTAACGGCGGTAGTTAATATTTCGGTGGTGCTGCTTTTATCGCTTAGCTTGGCGTCACTTTCTACGGGATTTTTCAAGGAAGTGATTATATTACTGCTTTATGCCGTTAGTTGTACAGCGTTTTGTCTGCTTTTGGGAAGTATTTTTAAAAAACTTAATACATATTCGGCAATAATTCCTTTACTTACGGTAGTATTTATTGGTATTTGCCCTGTATTTTTTGATTTCAGAATCTTACATAGCTTGCAGATACTTTTCCCACCAACGTATTATGTAAACTCGGTGTATGCAGATAGATACTTGCTTTATATGGTTATATACTCGGCAATTTGTTTGGTATTAACCTTTGTTATAAATTTTGTGAGCAAACGAATGAGGTTAAAAAAATGAAAGAAAATGCAATAATTTTTGGTGACAGTTATTCGAC
>JAZTXU010000099.1:0-2808 GCA_045636565.1 Acutalibacteraceae bacterium | reverse complement strand
AACCGGCTCGGTTGAATCAAAGTTTGGTTTAGCCATTGAAACAGGTGATGCTGATATTTCCGTTCAAGTGGCTTTAACCCTTGAAAATATTAAGCTTTGCGGTTTCCATTGTCATATCGGCTCACAGATTTTTGAATCAACCCCGTTTATGACCGCGGCAGACATTATGTTTGATTTTATCTGCAAAACCGAAGAAAAATATGGAATTAAAACCGAAATGCTAAACCTCGGCGGCGGTCTTGGTGTTCGCTATGTTGAAAGCGACCCCGTTATAGATTACGGCGAAAAGATTAAGGAAATTGCCGATTATTTAAATCAAAAGAGCGAAAAATCAGGCATCACTCTCCCCGTAATTCATTTAGAACCGGGCAGAAGCCTTGTTGCTGATGCGGGTATGACCCTTTACACAATAGGTAGTGTTAAAGAAATTAAAGGCTTTAAGAATTATGTTTCGATTGACGGCGGTATGACCGATAACCCCCGCTACACCCTTTACGAATCTGAATACACAGTAATGTTAGCATCGCGCGCAAATGCCGAAAAGGATTTCGTTGCAACAGTTGCAGGCAGATGTTGCGAATCGGGCGATTTAATTCAAGAGGATGTTGCAATGCCGAAGCCTCAAAGAAACGAAATTTTAGCAGTTTGCACCACAGGCGCCTATAATTATTCAATGGCATCTAACTATAACAGAGTGGCTCGCCCACCCGTTGTAATGCTTAGTGACAAGGGCGATTATGTGGCAGTTAAGCGCGAAAGTTTAGAAGATATTTGCGCTCTTGATGTTTAATTTAAAGCTTTAGAGGAAGTGAAAATATGGTAAATATCGGTAACGATTGGGATAATATTTTAGCGGATGAATGGGAAAAGCCTTATTATAAGGAATTGCGCGCTTTTTTAAAGACTGAATATTCAACCGGACGTATTTTCCCAAATATGCACGATATTTTCAACGCGCTTAAATACACTTCTTTTGAAGATACAAAGGTTGTAATTATAGGTCAAGACCCATACCATGGTGAGGGTCAGGCTCACGGGCTTTGCTTTTCGGTGAAGGAGGGTGTACCTCATCCCCCGTCGCTTAGGAATATATTTAAGGAGCTTAATTCCGATGTTGGAAAGGAAATTCCAAAAAGTGGTGAACTAACAAGTTGGGCAAAGCAGGGTGTGTTACTTCTTAATGCAGTGCTGACTGTCAGAGAAGCCAACCCCAACAGTCATAAGGACAAAGGTTGGGAAAAATTCACCGACCGCGTGATTTCAGAATTAAACCGCAAACAAACCCCCGTTGTATTCTTGCTGTGGGGCGCTTATGCTCAGAAAAAAGCAGAGATTATAACTAACCCTCTGCATAAGAAATTATTAAGTGTTCATCCAAGTCCCTTATCTGCCAGTCGCGGATTTATGGGATGCAAACACTTTTCAAAAGCAAATAATCTTTTAAAAGAAGCAGGACTATCTGAAATTAATTGGTAAATTCAAATAATAAACAGTTTAGCCAAGTGTATTTAAGTACACTTTGCTAATTTTTTTAAGTATGTAATTTTAGTCCTTTATGGTTTTATAATTTTTATAAGAAAAATCAAAAATTTCTTTTTTAACCGAATTAAAAGTTTTGTCCTTATGATAAATAAGATATGAATTTCGCGCAAATTCATAATCAGAAACAGTTATTTTGCGAATAGCTCCATTAGCAAGTTGACGAGTAAGCATTGATTCAGGCATAATTGTTACTCCTAAATTTTGTGCCGTGGCAGATATTAATGCTTGGTTACTTATTGACTCCATAATAGGAGTTACTACAATGTTTTCAAGTGCGAAAATATGGTCTAAAAATTCTCGCGACACACTTTCATCTTCTCGAAGCAACAAATCGTAATTACAAAGTTCTTTCAAAGTAATAGTATCAGGCATATTATATTTTTTACCGCACACCACAATAAGTGTGTTACAGTCAACAAGTTTTGAATCTATATTGGGGTCAGATGGTTTACCCTGAATAAATGCAAAATCAAGGCTACCGCTTAAAATTTTCGATTCAATTATAGAAGTTTGGTTTATTGAAATCTGGAAGTCTATATCTTCAAAGTTTTCCTTTAATTTTCGCAAAAGCCATGGAAGTTTTTGTTTACCTATGGTAAGCGATGAACCAATTTTCAAAAGCGGTTTTTTTGAAGAGTTTAGCGCTTGTTCTTCAAATTCTTCAAAAGCCGTAACCGCTTCCTGCGCTTTAATAAGCAAGCCTTTGCCTTCATCGGTTAAAAAGAGACGTTTGTTTATGCGCTCAAATAATTTCACATTATAATTTTTCTCAATTTCGGCAATAGTATTACTAACGGCAGGTTGCGCAATAAATAATTCCTCTGCCGCCTTTGTCATATTACAATGCTTACAAACACATATAAAAACCTTTAGATGTCGTATTGTCATAATAAAAACCTTTCCAAAGTTATCATAACTAAATTTATATGAACTTTATAATATTATACTATTTTACTTATCACAAGTCAACAGTTATACTATTGCTTGTAAAAAATAAAAAGGAGAAATTATTATGTTGACTTCAGGTGAAGTAATACAGTTATTAGAAAGTCTTATTTGGCTGCTGGCAGGTGTTGGTGTATTTATTGTTGGTATGAACTTTATGGGAGACGCTTTAGAAAAAAGTGCAGGTAGCGGAATGAAGCGCTTACTTGAAAAGATAAGTAACAACCGTTTTTCAGGTGTTGGTATCGGTGCAGGTGTAACGGCGATTATTCAAAGTTCTTCGGCAACCTCTGTAATGGTTATAGGTCTTGTTAATGCAGG
>JAZTXU010000098.1:0-8381 GCA_045636565.1 Acutalibacteraceae bacterium | reverse complement strand
TCTAAATGCAAAATTTTTACCGACATTGATACATCATTCGTTTCTATCGGCCGAATCGTTAAAAGTGGTGGTATTAAAGGTTGCCTTGATTATTACGAATCGCTTGGAACAGACTTTTCCGAAAGTCTCAAGAGTATGCTTGTATTTGACGCGGTGATTTATAATGAAGACCGTCATTTTGGAAACTTTGGTGTACTTAGAGATAACCACACAGGTAAAATTATTTCTCCGGCTCCAATTTTTGATAATGGTCTGTCGCTCTTCAACTATGCTATGGATAACGATATAAAAGATTTAGATTCATATGCGAAAACTCGTTCTAATCCTTACGGTGTATCTTACGAAAGCATTTGCGCTGAGGTTATGGGAACTAAGCAGAAAAATCAGCTTAGAAAACTCATTGATTTCAAATTCACAAGGCACCCAAGCATTAATTTGTCTGAAGAACGCCTAATAGCGATTGAAAAGCATATTCAAAGCAGAGTGAGAAAGTTGCTTGCACTTCCAACTGCATCTAAATAATTCAAACAATTGACAATAGCAAATAATATGCTATAATAAAAACAAGGCAAACCGATAGACGGTTAGCCTGAAGTTTTGCGAATAACCGCTTGTTTTTTCAGGACAGGGCGGTTATTTTTTTATGCTATAAATGTAGCCAGTGGCAACAATAAGTACAAAAACAACGACAACATTTATTTATGGTGTAAAACATTATGGGCTCCCATGGCAGCACCCATAATTTTCCAATTTTGAGGGTCAAAAAAATTTTTTGAGGAATTTTATGGTGTTCTCTTGACATTTTCCCCAAGAATAGCGTCCTCCAAAATTTTCCAATTTTCGATATAAATAAACAGCATTATAAAGATATAAAAGGTGGCAAATATGCTTATTTTAAAGGCTTGTAAGCAATTCTGTCGCAATATCTGTACTTTCGAACCGAATAATACTTTCTTCGTGAGAACCAAAAGACAAGAAATTAACACTACCATACCAAATGGTGGTGTTAAAAATTATCGTAAATTTTTGATGAAATTCCGATTTTAATTTAACGTCAATTCCCGCATCTTTTAATACAGATACATTTTCAACAATAGACGTTTGTATAGTTGACAAAAAAGCCCATTGGTCAGGATAGATGACAAAATTATCATCAACAAATTCGCTATTGTTATTTTTGCTGGCAAGACCTTCTAAAGGTAGCGCTATCAGATTACCGAAACCACCCTTTGGCATAGTATCTTGGTTTGGAAAAAGACGATCATATGATGTAAACTTAATCTTACTTTGATTTTCCATTGATATGGTTAAAAGCCCACTTCCCAATTTTCTTGCAACCGCAGCTTCAATAGGATCATTGAAAAATATCCAAACATGTGCACCGTGCCCTGAACGAGAACGCTCAATATATGCAGGTTTATTGTTTTTAATACAAGTGGTTTTAAATGCAAGTCGATGCTTTTTAAAATTAGAGCCATCAATGATAGTTAAAAGATATTATTTGACATTTATAACGGTTATGCCGTTATCGTATAATACATTATTTTCATTTTTATCGGGTTTGTAGGTGGTGACAATAAAATCAGCAGTCGACAGATCGGAAATTTTTGCCATGGCATTTCGTCCGAATTTGCTTCTATCAGCGGCTATTATGCTAACACTTGACTGTTCAAGCATTTGCCTGTCAACATCAATCTCCTCATTATAATAGGTTGAAAAGCCTCCGTTAAAATCAATTCCATCCACAGATAAAATTAATTTATCAGCATAATATTTCCTGAGAATCGATGTAGCATCGGAACCAAAAGTAAATTGGTATTTTGAATTTACCGAACCACCAATGAGAACAATGTTAAAATTTGGGTTAGCAGATGCTTCCAGTGCAATTGAGATGGAATTTGTGATAATATTAAGGTGGTATTCTGCTGGCAAATGTCTGAAAACAAGAAGTGTAGTAGTCCCTGCGTTGAGCATAACTGTATCATTAGGTTCAATCATTAGGGCGATTTTTTTGGCAATAATATCTTTTTCTATATGGTTTGTTTCTAAGCGCTGATTAAAGTTCATACTGCAATAGGGTTTGTAGGAACTTATTGCACCGCCGTGAGTACGAGTGAGTAAACCTTTGCTTTCCATATCCGTAAGGTAATTTCTAACTGTAACCTCAGATACTTCAAATAACTGACTTAAGGTTGCGACTCTTACTGAGCCATCTCTTCTTATTAAATCCAAAATTTGTTGCTTTCTGCTTTCGGATACCACTATAACCACTCCAAAATTTTCTTCTGTTTTTAATGTAACATACAAATTATTTTTTGTCAAGTGAGCTTGAAAGTGGTTTCGAATGACATTCATTTCATAAAAAAACGAAAGATAAAAGCAAAAATTATATTGACATTTATATTCTATTGGTGTAAACTAAAAATATAATGTTCTATGAGCGTTACCGATTAAATATTTGTATCAAAAAGGAGTTTTTTTTTAAAATGGAAAAAGTTTTAATTGGTTGGGCGGAAGAAAGCCTTGTGCCTAGTAAAAAAGTATCCTTGTCAGGACAATTTTTTGAAAGAATTTCAGAGTATGTTGAATCGGAAATCACAGCTACTGCTATGGCTGTAGAAGCTGACGGTGACTGTATGATTTTAGTGTCCTGTGACCTTACAGGAATTAATACTTACATTTTGGAAAAGACCAGAAAGAAGTTTACTGTTTTGTGTCCGGAAGTTGATCCTAAAAAAATTATCTTAGCAGCGACTCATACACATACATCGCATACATTATGTACAGGTGTTGCCAGTGGAACTTTCGTTAATATAAAAAATCTTTTAAATGAATTTCTACCTGAAGAAAATCTTTATGAGGAATTAGTAAAACCTAATGAGAGTGTTATTACACCTGAAGAAGCTACGGAATTTGTAACAGATAGGATAGCACTTGCGGCTAAAAATGCTTGGGAGAACAGAGCGGTTTCTTATTTCACTAATGAATTCGGCAGAGCGGCAGTTGGTATGTGCCGCAGAGTTTCTTATGATGATGGTACTTCTCAGATGTGGGGTGATACCAACACTGCAAACTTTGTTGCGCTTGAAGGCGGTAATGATTCAGGTGTTGAGCTTATTTATACATATGATGAAAACAAAAAATTAACAGGTGTTGTAGCGAATATTGCTTGTCCTGCACAGATTTTAGAGCAAAGAAGCTTTATTTCAGGAGACTATTGGGGTAGAACAAAAAATATTTTACGCGAAAAGTTGGGCGAAAATATTTTCCTTTTGGGCCTTTGCGGAGCTGCAGGTGACCAGTGTCCGAGAGACCTTGTTCGTTGGGTAGAGCCTGAAACCCCGATTGATGATCCAAATGTTAAAAGACCTAACCCCATTAACAGAAAAGCCGACCCTTCTATGTATGATATTAGCGGTTGTAATCGTGTGGGTAAAAGAATTGCAAACGAAATAATCTCTGTTTACGAGGAAATTACCGACCTTCAGGACGAGGCTGTATTTGTTCATCAGGTAAAACAACTTGACTTGCCGTTTCGTAAGGCTACAATAGCAGAATATAATAATGCTGTTCGTGAGATTGAGTATTATGTTCAGCAGAATAAGGGTAAAGGTGCCTTTAATTTTGAGGATAAGGCAAAGCTTCACGTTCATTTAGGAACAATACTACGTTTCCGCGAACAACAAGAAAAAGAAATTTTCTCGATTGAAAGTCACATAATTCGTTTTGGTGATATTGCATTTACTACTAATCCGTTTGAATTGTTTCTTGATTTCGGTAATAGAATGAAAGCCAGAAGCAAGGCGAAGCAGACCTTTATAATTCAACTTTGTTGCGGTGACGCCGGTTATCTACCTACTGAAAATGCGGAAAAAGCAGGTCACTATAGTGCATATATTTCAAGCGGTAATGTAGGACACGAGGGCGGAGAGATTCTTGTTAGAAAAACAGTTTCAGAAATCAACAAAATGTTTGAGTAAACTTTTTAAAAAGAAATATTTGATTCTAAAAAGCACAATAACATTTTTACTTTAAAAATGTATTCTATAGTTTCGGTTAAAATCAAAAAATTATTAAAGGTGTTGGTAAAAAATATGAATTCAGTAATAAAAATCGGATGGTCGGAAATTAGCATTACACCTGACAAAAAAGCTTCATTGATGGGACAGTTTGCGGAACGAATTTCGCAGTATGTTGAAAAACCTATTACCGCTACTGCTATGGCTATTGAAGGAGATGACCAAGCGGTTATTGTCAGCGTTGATATAAACGGTATTTCATATAATTTGGTTGATGCAATTAGAGAAAATTTAAAGACTAATACTGTAGGTCTTGATCCAATGAAGGTTATTTTTGCGGCAACACATTCTCATACAGCACCTGGATATCCGCGTTATAATCAAACAGCAAAATGCGGTATGTATCTTACTTTTAAAGAACTGTTGGAAAGAGAACTCACTGAAGGGAAAAAATACATATCTAAAGTTCAAATCACTGATAATCCTGATGTAATCACAGGGGATGAAATGCTTCAACTTTTAACAGAACGATTATCAAAGGTCGCACTTGATGCATGGGAAAACCGAAAGTTATCATCTTATGTTAACGCATTTGGTCGTGCAGCCGTTGGGTTAAATCGCCGTGTAGTATATACGGATGGCACATCAAAAATGTGGGGCGACACTAATTCGGCTGTGTTTGAAGAAATTGAGGGTGCATCCGACAGCGGTATTGAACTTTTATTTGTAAAAGAAAAAGCTAACGACGAAAAAGTTAAAGGCATAATCATTAATCTTGCATGTCCTGCTCAATGCGTTCAACATAGATTGTTTTTATCACCCGATTTTTGGGGTGAGGTAAAGGTTTTATTAAGACAAAGATTTGGTGAAGATTTATTTGTTTTGCCGCTTTGCAGTATGTGTGGTGACCAATGTCCCGTTGATTTAATACGTTGGGTAGTACCCGAAAGCGAGCTAAATGACCCTAATATCATTCGTAATAATCCACCTAAAAGAAAAGCGGACCCTTCAATGTTTGACCTTTCCGGAATGCGAAAAATTGGTAAGAGAATAGCGCGTGAAGTTATAGACGTTTACGAGGAAGGACTTGATGAGTTTATGGATAGTGCTCTTATTAACCATGAAGTACTTACAATGCAATTACCTTTGCGAAAAGCCACAATCAGTGATGTTAATTCTGCAAAGAAAGAAATTCGTGATTATATTAACAATAAAGACGGTGACGTAGATTATAACGACACCGCTAATTTAACAGGTCCTCTTGGTGACTTGCTTCGCTTTGAAGTACAGGAACGAATGGACGTCGTTGATTCGGAAGTACATGTTATTCGTTTGGGAAATATTGTATTTGCAACCAATCCGTTTGAACCTTTTATCAACTACGGAAATCAAATTAAAGCTAGAAGTAAGGCCGAACAAACATTTCTTGTTCAGTTGGCAAATGGTGCGGAAGGATATATTCCTACAAAAAAAGCAGAAAAGGGTGGACATTATAGCGGCTTTATTGCAAGCGGTACGGTAGGTCATGTTGGCGGAGAATTATTGGTTGCTGAAACATTAAAAACAATAAATAAACTTTTTGAATAAATGAGGGTAAAACAATGCAAATAATTGCACATCGTGGCGGAAGCTTTGGAAAAGAAAATTCTTTGGAAACAATACTGTCGGCAGCACGCTCAGGCGCTGATATGGTTGAATGCGATATTAGAAAAACAAAGGATGGAGTTCTGGTTATATTTCATGATGATACTCTTACCCGTCTTGCAGGAAATGCATTTAAGGTTTCAGAATTAACTGCGGAACAAATGCAAAATTATTTGGAAGATAACGGTCAAAAATTGTTAACTTTTGAAGAATTGAAAAACGGTTATACTGAAGATACTCCCATATTACTACATATTAAACTTACTGACTTTGATGAAGAATTTGCGGAATATGTTTCAAACTCCGGTTTACCGATTATTGCGGGTGTAATGTCCATACCTATGCTTGAAAGTTTTGCAAAATTTTTACCGAGTGAACGCATTTTGGCATTCTTGCCTAACGAAACAAATGCTGAAGAGTTTCATCGTGGCGGTGCAGGAATTATCAGACTTTGGGAACAGTGGTTAAATAGAATTACTCCTGCTGATATTAAAAAAATATGCCCAAATGCAAAAGTGTTTATTATGGCGTGTGAATTGAAGAGAGAGCCCTATAATGAGATGTCACTTTCAACTATGGATGGCAGCATAGAAAGTCTTGAAAAGTGTTTGGTGTTAGGCGCTGATGGTGTATTGCTTAACAATATCGATATGGCACTTGATTGGAGAAAAAAACATTAATGATTTTGAAAGGGATAATATAATTTGATATTATTCGAAAAAGGAAAAATAGGATGAAAAAAGAATCATTAGAACAGGCAAAACAAGTATATACAATCGAAAAAGAATGTATAGAAAAAATGGCAGACTATTTTGACGAAGAAGCATATTCTAAAGCGGTAGAATTGCTTAAAAACGCTGAGCGAATTGGCGCTACAGGTTGTGGACACAGCGGGATTATTTGTCAGCACTTTGCACACCTTATGTGTTGCATAGATAAGTCAGCAAGGTTTATTTCACCAGCTGAAGCAGTACACGGTGGCACAGGATTTTTACAAAAAGGCGATGTTTGTGTATTTGCGTCGCGTGGCGGTAAAACGAAGGAACTTTTGCCGATACTTGATATCTGCAAAGCAAAGGGCGTTAAGGTAATCACTATTACTGAAAATCTTGAGTCACCTTTGGCAATAGGTGCAGATGTTGTTTTAAAGCAATACGTTAACCGAGAAACAGATAAATACAACTGTCAGGGTACAACATCTTCAACTGCTTTAGCAGTTATTTTCCATGTGCTTCAAACGGCACTTATCGAGGAAACGGATTTTAAAAATGAGCAGTTTGCTCTGGTTCACCCAGGTGGAGCAGTAGGCGAAAGGCTTAATAAATAAAAAAAAAATATTAATTTGGAGGAAAAGAAAATGGAATTTAAAGTTGTACAAAAGGAATTGGAGTTACAGTCAAGAGGTTGGATACCTACCTTCCACGACATTTCTAAAGAGGTTAAGGAAATTGTTGAGGCATCCGGTATTAAGAATGGTACAGTTAGTGTAGTATCTCACCACACTACTTGTTCTGTAATGGTACAAGAATGCTCACACGATATTGACTCTTTTGATTTAGAGTTCTTACAGCACGACCTTCTTGATATTATGAGAAAGATGATACCAGACTTTGCAGAAGAGCATCAATACCGTCATCCCGGTCCGATTCATGCTCAATACGGCCGTTGGGTAAACGAACCCGGTGATTATTCAAGTATGAATACCGATGGTCACTTGCGTTCTTGTTTCTTTGGCAGAAGTGAAGCTCTAACAATTAAAGACGGTGTAGTAGATGGCGGTCAGTTTGCTCATATATATTTTATTGACTGGGATCATGTAATTGCACGTCGCCGTCAGGTTAATGTTACCGTTATGGGAACTACAGAGGATGTAGGCGATAGAAAGTGGAATAACGGTGAGGTTATTGATACACGTCATAAGTTCCTTGAGGAAGAAAAGGCTTATGATCCACATTATGACCTTCAGCAGAAAAGATAATTTAAGGAATTACTGATATGGTAAAAGATTATAAAATTTCCACACCCTTTTTCGAGTTTGGTCCTAAAGCATATTTATACGGCGAGGAACTGCTCGAACTTATGAAAAAAATAGATAAGTTTGCTCAGAAGTATGATATGGATGTTATTGCAGATGTGCAGACAACTGATTTACGCCTTATAGCCGAAAATACATCTGACAGAATACACGTTTATTCCCAGCATATGGACTCTATCTATGTTGGCAGAGGTATGGGAACAATTCTTCCCGAGGCTGTAAAGGCTACAGGTGCGGTAGGCGTAATGCTTAACCACGCCGAGTGCAAACTCACTCTTGATGAGGTAAAAGAAGCAATCAAGCGTGCTGACGAGGTTGGTCTTGCAACCATTGTTTGTGCTGATACAGAGGAAGAAATTAAGGCAATAGCCGAAATGAATCCTAATATTTTGGTTGCAGAACCCAGCGAGCTTATCGGTACAGGTATTGCAGTTGGCAGAGAATATGTTGATGCTTGTATAGAACTTGTTAAATCTGTAAATCCTGAAATAATGGTATTGCCGTCAGCAGGTATCAGTTGCGGAAACGACTGCTATAACATAATTATGGCAGGAGCTGACGGATCGGGCTCAAGCAGTGGTATCTGTAAAGCAGAAGACCCTGCCGCTATGGCTGAAGAAATGATGGCGGCTGTAAGAAAGGCTTATGATGAACGAAACAAATAAAAAGTATCTTTTAGGTGC
>JAZTXU010000097.1:0-4300 GCA_045636565.1 Acutalibacteraceae bacterium | reverse complement strand
AATACTGTCACTTACAGTAAATTCACCGTTCTGTGAAAGTGAAGCCTGAAGTTCAGCTACTTCCTTATCGTTATTACCGCTAAGCTCAAACAACATTCTTTCAAGGTTGCTTGAAATGAGAATATCCATAGAGGGAGAAATGGTTGTGTAGAAAGCACGGTTACGGTCATACTTACCGGTGTTTATGAAATCGGTAAGAACATTATTAGCGTTTGAAGCGCAGATAAGTTTATTAATCGGCACGCCCATTTTCTTAGCATAATAAGCCGCCAAAATATTACCGAAGTTACCTGTGGGAACTACAACATTAAAGCCGTTTTCCATATTTTCGCGGTCTAACATATCACAGTAAGCAGATATGTAGTAAACAATCTGAGGAGCAAGTCTTCCCCAGTTTATAGAGTTGGCAGAGGAGAATAACATTCCATTATCTGCCAATTTTTGCTTAACATCGTTATTGGTGAAAATCTTTTTAACACCTGTCTGCGCATCGTCAAAATTGCCCTTTATAGCGCAAACATGAACATTTTCGCCCTTTTGAGAATCCATCTGCAATTTCTGCATGGGGCTTACACCGTCAGACGGGTAGAAAACAAGAATTTCGGTATCTGGCACATCCTTAAAGCCTTCAAGAGCGGCTTTACCGGTATCACCTGAGGTTGCAACCAGAATAACGGTTTTCTTACCGTCGTTCACCTTTTTTGCAGAGGTGGTAAGAAGGTAGGGGAGAAGCTGAAGGGCCAAATCCTTGAAAGCGCAGGTGGGACCATGCCAGGGTTCAAGAATGTTTGCGTTTTCACCCACCAAAGAAATGGGGGCGGGCTGCTCGTTATCAAAGCTGCCTGTATATGCGCCTTCAATACAGTAGTTTACTTCTTCATCTGTAAAATCGTTAAGAAAACCCTTTAAGATATATTTTGCTCTGCCCTTGTAATCAAGTTTTGCCAACGCATCAAAATCGTCTGCGGTAAGGGTGGGGAAGGTATCCGGCACAAAAAGACCGCCTTCAACTGAAATACCCTGCGCGATAGCGGCTGCAGCAGTTACCTTTACGGATTTATCTCTGGTGCTAATGTAATTCATAATATTCTCCTTAAAAATTAAAGAATTTCTATTTTTATATTTTAAACCTTTTAGGCTAATTTTGCAACAAGTTTATAATATTGGTTTTGATTCACATAAAACCTTAAAATGCATTTTCAAGATATTTGAGAGAATAGCCAATTTCGCCGTTTTCTTTTTTCTTCAAGGTTACTTGTGCCACATCAAAACGCGGTTGTAGTTCGCAGCCTGTTTTAGAAATATAGTTTTCTGCGGTCAAAATAATTTTTTGTGCTTTTGCAGAATCAACCGCTTCAAGAGGGGAAACCAGGCTGTTTTCTTTGCGCGCTTTTACCTCAACAAAAATTATACAATCGCCTTTTTCGGCAATAATATCAATCTCTCCAAAACGGCAGTAATAATTCCGCATTATAACTTTGTAACCATTTTTTCTGAGGTAAGATGCGGTTTTATCTTCGGCGGTTTTGCCAACTTTACCTAAATTCACTATTTATCACCCAACAACTTTTTCAAAAATGAAAGGCGGTGGATTTCACAAGGTCCGTATTTTAAAATCAAATCGGTATGTTCTTTTGTTCCATAACCTTTGTGCTTTTTAAAATTGTATTCGGGATATTTTTCATCATACTCCAAAAGTAAACGGTCTCTCGTTACTTTTGCAAGAATTGAAGCTGCGGCAATTGAACAGGATTTCGCATCACCCTTAACTACTGTTTCACAGGGAATTTTTATGTTTTTAGGGGGTTTGTTACCGTCAATCAAAGCATAGTCGGCAGAAATGGGAAGTCCCTCAATAGCTCTGTTCATAGCAATAAAAGTGGCTTCTAAAATGTTTAGTTCTTCTATTTCTTCAAGTGTGCCGTAAGCAATACTGTAAGCCAAAGCCTTTTCTTTAATCACATCATAAAGTAATTCGCGCTTTTTTTCGCTGAGTTTTTTAGAATCGTTAAGACCTTCAATTACTGCATCATCAGGTAAAATTACTGCGGCGGCACAAACGGGACCCGCCAGAGGGCCTCTGCCTGCTTCGTCAACTCCGCACACATATTTATAGCCCTTTTCTTTGGCTTGTATTTCAATTTCAAAATCAGGCATATTTTTCCACACTTTCAAGCGAAATTAAACCTATTTTACAGTTTCGGTATTCTTCAAGCAACATATTTGCGGCTCTTTCAGTGTCGGTTTCGCCGCCACGAATAACCATACCGCGTTTTTTGCCTATCTGGCAGAGTAAATCATAACTGTCACACTCAAAATCAAGCTCTCCGTAACGGGTGGTTAATAAATCACGGTAATTTTCGCTTAAATTTTCAAGTAAGCGCATAGCGAGAAGTTCGGTATCAAGAATTTTGTCCTTCACGGCGCCTGTAAAAGCAAGGCGTTCACCAACGGCTTTATCCTCAAATTTTGGCCACAAAACACCAGGGGTATCGAGCAATTCCAACTGCTTATCAATGGTAAACCACTGATTCCCACGGGTAACACCCGGACGATTTTCCACCTTGGCACGGGTTTTTCCTGCTATTTTATTAATAAATGAGGATTTTCCAACATTTGGAATACCCACAACCATAACGCGAAGCGGTTTGCCCACCATACCCTTTTGGGCGTAAGACTCAAGTTTATCTTTAAGGGCGGTTTTAACGGTATCTTTAAAAGTGGAAAGCCCTTTGCCCGACTTACAGTCAACAGCAATAGCGATTATTCCTTGGGATTGATAATGCTTTATCCATTTATCTGTAACCGATTTATCCGCCATATCGCATTTGTTAAGCAGAATAATATGTGGTTTGCCTTCAATTAATTCCTTGATTTCAGGATTTCGGCTGGCACAGGGAATTCTTGCATCAACAACCTCGGCAACCGCATCAATAAGGGGTAAAATTTCCTTGATTTTGCGGCGGGTTTTCGCCATATGCCCCGGAAACCATTGAATACTCTGGGTGTTATCTATCATCTGTTTTCAATACTTCCTATTCTGTTAAATGGGTAGATACGATATACCGCGCGACCAAGTATATAACGCTCATCAATAACACCGTTATTGCCTATAAGCGACGAACGGCTGTCAAGTGAGTTTTGGCGGTTATCTCCCAAAACAAATACATGACCTTCGGGAACGTAAAGAGGAAAGTCAACATCGTATTTAGTATCGGTATAGGAACTGATATAGGGTTCATCCAAGGGTTTTCCGTCAACATAAACGGTGGCAGTTTCAAAATCAATATCAACCCACTGACCTCCAACTGCAATAACACGCTTAATAATGGGGCCCTGATTTGGGTTTTGAGCACTTGCACTGTTATAAACGTTACGGGAAATAACAACAATGTCACCATATTTCGGAGTGTATGCTATGTTGGTTATTATAACCCTGTCACCCACAACGCCTGAGCGAGGTTCATTTCCCACAAGGGTGTAAAGCATAGAACTACCGTCAATAGTAGCAACACGGAAGAAGAGTGAGAAAATTATCACAACTGCAATAACCGCAGTTACGAGAACTTCCATCCAATCGAAAATTTCCTTGGTACGTCTTTTTTTAACTTCCTCGGGAGATAACGGTTCTTCCTCTTCTGTATCGTCAATATTGGTTTCAAGTTTTTCCTGCTCGTTTATATAGTCATCCTCAAGACTGTGTTTATATTTCTTTTTTGATTTGAAATTAAACATTGAAAAGTTAATTTTTTTCATAAAAAACCTCTTGAATTAAAATAAAACAAAGGGAGACCAGAGGCTTTACCCCGATCTCCCCTGCTTGAATTTTGCTCTTAGATGAGTTCCTTAACCTTAGCTGCTTTACCAACACGATCACGAAGGTAATAGAGCTTAGCTCTGCGAACTTTACCTTTACGGATAAGTTCAACCTTAGCAACTGAAGGTGAATGTACCGGGAATACACGCTCAACGCCTACACCGTATGATACGCGGCGAACGGTAAAGGTTTCAGAAATACCGCTGTTGTTCTTAGCGATAACAGTACCCTCGAAAACCTGAATTCTTTCCTTTTCGCCTTCCTTAATTCTTACGTGAACCTTAACAGTGCTACCGATAAGAATCTCGGGAACATCGTTTTTAAGCATGCCGGCTGTTAATTCCTTAATTGCGTCCATTCTTTTTTCCTCCTTAAATTTTTTACCAGATGTTCTTAAGGTCAAGCCCCAGAGGACCATCCGCTTCAATGTCGAATTTTCGGCAATGAACCCACTTAGTAAGGTCTAAGTGAAATCACATGCTC
>JAZTXU010000096.1:0-1691 GCA_045636565.1 Acutalibacteraceae bacterium | reverse complement strand
CTGTTCACCAATAAACTTAAAGCCGGTAAGCACATTGATAAGCTTGCAACCGTGGTAATCCGCAACCTTTTGGCAAAGCTCAGAGGTTACAATTGTTTTAACTGCAACGGGTTCTTTAGGTAAAGTGCCGTTTGCTTTTCTGCGTTCTAAAATATAGTTAAGTAAGAGCACACCCACTTCGTTACCGCTGAAAAGTTTATATTCATTGTCAATTTTAACGGCAATGCCAACACGGTCACTGTCAGGGTCGGTGGCTAAAAGAATGTCGGGATTAATTTCTTCTGCTAACCTTAAAGCACACTCAAAAGCCTGACGGATTTCAGGATTGGGGTAGGGGGCAGTAGGAAAGTTGCCATCGGGTAATTCTTGTTCGGGAACAACAAAAACATCCTTAATCCCAAGTCTTTTAAGTATAGCGCGGACGGGTTTGTTACCTGCGCCGTTAAGCGGTGTGTAAACAACTCTAAGACCTGAAAGGTCGGTATTTTTCTCAACTCGTTGAGCCTCCACACAGTCAAGATATTCTTCGATTATGTCTTCACCGATATATTCAATTTTGCCATTCTTTACAGCCTCATCGTAATCGGTGGTTTTAATATCATTAAAAACATCAATTTTCTGCATGATTGACATTACAAAGTCTGCTTCTTTGGGACCTAACTGTGCACCATCGGCGCCATAAGCCTTGTAACCGTTGTATTTTGAAGGGTTGTGGCTTGCGGTCACAACAACACCTGCATCACATTTGAGCCTTCTTACAGCATAAGAAAGCATGGGTGTTGGCATAAGTTCATCGTAAATATAAACCTTTATTCCGTTTGCGGCAAAGATAGAGGCAGCGGTTTTGGCAAAAATATCCGATTTGATTCTGCTGTCATAAGCAATGGCAACAGTGCCGTTATCTGTAATGGTTTTAACATATTCTGCGAGACCCTGTGAGGCTTGACCCACGGTATAAATGTTCATACGGTTTGTGCCCGCTCCAATAACGCCGCGAAGACCTGCGGTTCCAAATTCCAAATTTGTGTAAAAAGCATCGGAAATTAGTTCTTCATTATTCGCAATGCTTTTTAATTCGGCAATTAAATCGGGGTCATTTACGGCATTTTCACACCATAAGTTATATAATTCCTTAATCATAACAAAGCCTCCGTTATTTTAATTTTATAGTTTTATATTAACTCAATTTTATTTGTTTGTCAATTATTTGCTACCTTCAAATCTCACAAAATATGTAAATTGTAAATTTTTCTTGACATTTTGCATTATTTAATGTATTATTATATAAAGTTGTAAATTTATACTGTTTTGGTGCACTAATGGGATTGAATTTTGTCGAAAATTACGAAAATATGTCTGATGGTGAGTTGATAACCCTTATTAACTCGGGAAATCTTGAACTAATGCAGATTATTATTGACCGTTATTACCATACAGTTATGATTTATATTAAGAAATACTGTCCCGAAAATAATAGGGAAGATGCCATTCAAGAGGCAACCCTTGCCCTATATGCAGCGGTTAAAAGTTATGAGCCTGAAAAAGCCTCTTTTTCTACCTTTGCTTCGTTGTGTATTAAGCGCTCGGTTATAGGCGTTGTTAAGGCTAACGGTAGAAAAAAGAATATCCCGCAGGAACTTATAACCTCTATTGATGAGCTTGAACTGGTTGATAACAATAGCCCTGAAAAA
>JAZTXU010000095.1:0-2234 GCA_045636565.1 Acutalibacteraceae bacterium | reverse complement strand
TTGCCAAGAATTACCTCGGTTGCGATATCTGCAAGGCTGTAACCTGTAGCCTTTGAGAGGAAAGGAACAGTCCTTGAAGAACGGGGGTTTACCTCGATGATATAAACATCATCATTTTTAACAACAATAAACTGAATATTGTAAAGACCGATAATGCCGATGCCAAGACCTAACTTCTTAGCATACTGCAAAATGATTCCCTTAACCTTATCTGAAATACTGAATGTGGGATAAACGCTTATTGAGTCACCCGAGTGGATACCTGTACGCTCTACAAGCTCCATAATACCGGGAACGAATACATCTCTGCCATCGCAAATCGCGTCAATCTCAACCTCTTTACCCGAAATGTATTTATCAACCAAAACGGGCTTATCTTCATCAATTTCAACGGCGGTTTTAAGATACTGGCGAAGCTGATTTTCGTCAGCCACAATCTGCATAGCACTGCCGCCCAATACGAATGAGGGGCGAACAAGCACGGGATAACCGATTGAAGCCGCAGCCGCAACGCCCGCTTCAATATTAGTAACTGCGCGACCCTCCGGCTGAGGAATGTTAAGAGATTTTAATACCTTTTCAAAGCTATCGCGGTTTTCGGCTCTTTCAATAGCTGCGCAATCAGTACCGATAATCTTAACACCGCGCTCCATCAAAGGCTCTGCCAAGTTGATAGCGGTCTGACCGCCTAATGACGCGATTACACCCTCGGGACACTCAAAGTCAATAATGTTCATAACATCTTCGGGGGTTAAAGGCTCGAAATAGAGCTTGTCCGAACAGGTATAGTCAGTAGAAACGGTTTCGGGGTTGTTGTTAATAATAATTGCCTCGTAACCTGAATTTTTAATTGTGGTAACTGCGTGAACGGTTGAATAGTCAAACTCAACACCCTGACCGATACGGATAGGACCTGCGCCTAAAACAACCATCTTCTTTCTATCGGTAAGTCTCGAATCATTTTCACCCGAATATGAAGAATAGAAATAAGGAATATATGCACCTGTGTGGCAGGTATCTACCATACGGAATACAGGAGTAAGCTTGTTTTCTTTACGGAAATTGTAAACATCTATTTCGGTGCATTCCCACATTCTTGCAACATATTTATCAGAGAAGCCCATTTTCTTGGCGGCGGTTAATACCTCAAGATTATTTTTGTTTTCTTTAAGGCTTCTTTCCATATCTATAATTTTCTTTATAGCTTCAAGGAAGAATGCTGTGATTTTTGTGATATTGTGAATTTCTTCTACGGTAACTCCGCGGTAGAGAAGCTCAGCAATAGCAAAAAGGTTATCATCTCTGAACTCGCCGATATATTCGCGAAGCTCATCATCACTCATATTATCAAACTTTGCGTGATAAAGGTGGTTTACACCGATTTCGAGTGAACGAGTACCCTTTAAAAGACTTTCTTCCAAGGTGGAACCAATTCCCATAACCTCGCCGGTAGCCTTCATCTGAGTGCCTAAAACATTAGAAGCTGAAGTGAACTTATCAAAGGGGAAACGGGGAAGTTTTGTGATAATATAGTCAAGTTTGGGTTCAAAAGCCGCATTTGTGTTTGCAATTGCAATATCTTCCAAAGCCATACCAACCGCAATTTTAGCGGTAACACGAGCAATGGGGTATCCACTTGCCTTTGAAGCCAAAGCAGATGAACGTGAAACTCGGGGGTTTACTTCGATTAAATAATACTCGCTGGAATCGGGGTTTAATGCAAACTGAACATTACATCCACCCTCAATTTTGAGTTCCTTAATGATTTTAAGTGCGCTGTCGTTAAGCATTTTAAGGTCATGGTCAGAAAGTGTTAAAATAGGAGCCACAACCAAAGAGTCACCTGTGTGAACACCAACGGGGTCGATATTTTCCATACCGCAGATAGTTATTGCGTGGTCGTTAGAGTCACGCATAACCTCAAACTCGATTTCCTTGTAACCCTTAACGCTCTTTTCAATAAGAACCTGAGAAACGGGAGAAAGCTTAAATGCATTAAGACCGATTTCAACAAGCTCATCTTCATTGTAAGCAAAGCCGCCGCCTGTACCGCCCAAGGTGAATGCAGGACGAAGAACTACGGGGTAGCCGATTCTTGCAGCTGCTTCCTTTGCTTCTTCGATATTGTAGGTGATTTCGGAAGGAATTGTGGGCTCGCCTATTGACTGGCAGAGTTCTTTGAACATTTCGCGGTCTTCAGCTCTTTCAATACTCTCACTGCTTGTACCCAAAAG
>JAZTXU010000094.1:0-2172 GCA_045636565.1 Acutalibacteraceae bacterium | reverse complement strand
CCGCCAACATCGGTGTGCCAATAAATGCTTTGCACATTTTCGTTTGCAACATGGTGGGTAAATTCACGCTCATAACCGCAGGGCCATAAACCGTAAAGTGGGAAGGGAAGACAGCCTTCTGCAGTACCGCTTATGAACATATATCTCGAGAATCGCCAAAGCTTTTCGGCAAGCTGGGTGGAAATTTTATCGTAACGTGCATCCTCAAGCAAAGCCTCGTTAGAAAGGAAGTTGTCGCCGTAATAAAGCTTTAAATCGGCTGAATTATATAATTCCTGATAGGATTTTAGATTTTCCTCAAAAAGCTCATTATAATTTGCAGGACAATCAGAAAGCACTTTTACAGCCTTGCTTTCTGCTTCTGCGCGATTGTTTTCATTAGAAAAGGCTTTGATAAGAAGTAAAGATTTCTTGGCATTTTTAACAGCAATTCCGTTTTTGGAAACTATAACCTCGCCATCACTTACAACACGGGATGCGATACCGAAAAATTTGCCTTCGTGATTTGAAGAATATACATAACAGTCATTAATTTTTCTGTATTCGGCATTTTCCATATCCGAAGCGCGTAATTTCTTTTCAATTTCACCCTCGCCGCTATTGTAAAAACCTGAACTTACCGCGAAATCACCTGCAATTTCGGAGTTTATTTCAATAACCGCAATGTCGTGTGAGCGTGACATAAAATATTTTCTGTTGAAGGCGATTTTGTCAAGTGAATATGAAACTTCTGCTTCAGCGGTATCCATATGTAAAACTCTGGTATATTTACTGAAAACACCGTCTGCCTTAAAGTGAATTGCAACCTCACCCAAACCGCGCATATGGGCAAGGTCTGTTTTATAGTCTTTTTCTATAAGGCCGTTATGCATAACCCAATCGGCTTCCATATATTTGCCTTCGCTTTGAAGCGCACGCATTTCGGCTAAATATTCGGTAACATCGGGAACCGGAGCATCATTTCCGCTATGCCATAAATCACTTCTGTTTATAACAAGGCGCTCAACATTAGTAGCGCCGTAAAGCACAATACCTGTCATACCGCTACCTATGGGAGTTCCGTCTCTCCAACGGTGAGCAAAAGATGAAGCAGGGCGCTTCATCACCAAATCGTGTAAGCGATAGTTTTTATCTGCAAATAAATTTGACATTTTAATCACCTTTGATATGAATTTTTATGTATTTTAATGTTTAAATTTTACTGTGTCAATAGTTTAGATTTTGTTTTTTAAAATATATTGGAGTAATCCGCTACAACCATTTTCAACATCTTTAAGGGTGGTTTCAAAATCACCTGTATACCAAGGGTCGGCAACATCGCGCGGGTGATCGGTAAAATCAAGCAACAAGGACACCTTTTGCTTGTTGTCTTTACCGATGATTCTGCTAATATTTCTTAAATTGTTTCTATCCATACAAATCAGAAAATCAAAATTTTCATAATCTGATTTTTTAACCTGAATGGCAGTTTTGCCGCTATAATTTATACCTTTTTTATCGAGTATTCTTCTAACGGGTGGATAAATAGGAATTCCGATTTCTTCGGTGGAGGTGGCGGCAGAGGCTATATAAAAATCCTCTGCAATACCTTTTTCTTTAACTAATTCTTTCATTATAAACTCAGCAAGTGGGCTTCTGCAAATATTCCCATGGCAGACGAATAAAATTTTAGTCATTTTATTTTTTTTCTCCATTTGTGAAAATTAAGGTCTTAAATACTTATTGGTTATAATATACCATTTAAACCCTGAATTTTCAAGTTAGATATTTTAAAATTCAAATATCTAAAATATTACACTTTATTACTAAAGTTGTTGTTGAAAAATGGTTTTTTGTGTGATATCATAAATTGATAGGAAAGGATGATAAAAAATGTCTGAAAAAAGAATTATATTCTGTTCGGATGTGCATCTTTGCCATATTGATTGGTACGGTGTAAGCTCTAAAGACAGAATGGAAAATATGATAACCAAGCTTAACGAATATTATACCGAAAAGCCTTATGAAAAAGTTGTGTTTTTAGGTGACTATTCGCTTGATTTCTGGAGTTGGGATATTTGCGGTTCATATTTAAGAGAGGGCGTGAATAACACCGAAAACTTCAAAAAACAGTTTGCAGACAGGTTAATTGCTCCTTACCATATGATGGCGGGAAATCACGAGCAGTATGGA
>JAZTXU010000093.1:0-1505 GCA_045636565.1 Acutalibacteraceae bacterium | reverse complement strand
ACATAAGGGATTTTTTCATTTGATAAATCGTTCACCTTTTCAAAATCCGAAAGCGAGATTTTTTCGGTATTAACCCTGAACCCCTTTACAGGAGGTTCATTCATAGACTTTTCGTAAAGCGGATATTCATCGCCCAAAATATTCTTCATTCGGTTTACGAATGCTAACGGCAAATTTTTCATAGTTTACTCCAAATTCATTTCTGCATAAAGCATACACATAGCAACAGAGGTTATAGCAGCGGTTTCTGTTCTTAAAATTCTTTTACCGAGCGATATTATTTTACCGCCAAAGTCTTTAGCTAAAGCGATTTCACTTTCGGTAAATCCACCCTCTGCGCCTATAATAATTCCAACGCTCATTCCACTTTTAATAAGGCTTAATGCTTCTTTTGTTGATTCC
Organism: Acutalibacteraceae bacterium; assembly: GCA_045636565.1. GTDB lineage: Bacteria > Bacillota > Clostridia > Oscillospirales > Acutalibacteraceae > UBA737. The sequence goes on along the minus strand of JAZTXU010000093.1, from coordinate 1,103 downwards.
ATACCGTTTTCACTTTCGTAAGGAACAAAAAGCAAATCAAGCTCGCTCGCCATTTTTAAAGCCTCTTTATAGCTTAAAACATTATTGATTTTGGGAACAAAGCTTCTTTTAGATTGCTTGGCGGCACTTTCGGCAATAGCCTGCCAACGCGTAACCTTTGAAGCTTTTTTCTTTTCTTCGAGCTTTACCACACAGTTGGTCATTTCGGTGGGGATAATACACTCTGCTCCAAGCTCTACCGCCTTTTGAATAATAAGCTCTAATTTGTCGCTTTTGGGAAGTCCTTGAAAAAGATATATCTTAATAGGCAGGCTTGTATCATTATAATTTTCGGTTATTATACGCGCTACTGCAATATCCTCTCTGATTTCCTCAAGCTCACACAAATGGCTCCTGTTATCAAGGCTTACAAGAAAGTTTTCCCCCACTCTCATTCTAAGCACATTTTTAATATGATTATAATCAGGACCCGTTATTAAAAAGCTATCGCCCTGACGCGCATCTTCGTTTACAAAAAAATTATGCATATTTTACTCCTGTTTTATTTTTCATAAATATTATAAGTTATCAAAGATTATAAATCAATAGCTTAGATTTCTGTTTTGGAATTTATAAACAGGGTATTGGGAAATTTAAGCTTAGTTTCTTCGGGGAAATCAAAATCGGAAATAACCCCCGCAAGTGCCCAAAAATCACAAAGATAGTTATCAATATGCTCTGTGATTTTTCGGTGGTCGGTAAGAAGATAAGCCTTCTTGCTGTTTTTAAGCATGACAAGATGAAGCAAATACGGTGTGCCACCGCAAACATAACCATCTTTTGTTACCTTTCCTACCGAGAAAAACATTTTATCCACATGGTATTTCATAGCAAGCTCTACCGTTTCATCGCTATACAGCACATGTGGACGCTCTTTAATATGACCGCCAAGGCAGATTACATCCATATCATATTCACCAAGTTCAATTGCCAAACGCATATTGTTTGTAATAACACGCAAATTACTTTTATTAGCAAGATAAGGTGCTATATGCTGAACGGTTGTACCTCCGCCTAAAAATACGCAGTCGCCGTTTTCAATAAGCTCTGCCGCGCATTTTGCA
>JAZTXU010000092.1:0-3120 GCA_045636565.1 Acutalibacteraceae bacterium | reverse complement strand
TAGAATTGAAGAAATTGATAACGGTATTCATTTCTATCGCTTCACAAAACAACAAGAGGAGCTATATAAAAATCGCAACAGTGGTTTTTATACAAAAGCTTTTGCCACATCAGGTATACGAATTAGTTTTCGCACTAACAGTCAAACACTCTTTTTACGAACAGAAATCACATGTGGAAGCAGCAGAACTTATTTCGCTTTCGATGTGTTTGTTAACGGTGTGAAGATAGATGCGCTGGATAATTTTTCCCATTTAGATATGCCTCAAAACTATACAACTCTTAACCTGCCTCACGGAGAGTTTTCCAAAACCTTTAATCTTGGAGAAGGCGAAAAGGAAGTTTGCATTTATTTTCCTTGGTCGGTTTGCGCTGTGTTGAAAGAATTCACGCTCGATGATGATTCTTTTGTTAAACCAAGCAAACCAAGTAAAAAATTGCTCGCGTTTGGCGATTCAATTACTCAAGGCTACGATGCATTGCATCCAAGCCGTAAATATGTTTCAATGCTTGCCGATATGCTTAGTGCAGAGGAATATAACAAAGCAATAGGCGGTGAAATATTCTTTCCCGAACTATCGGCAGCAAAAGAAGATTTTGAACCGGATTACATAACCGTGGCGTACGGTACAAACGATTGGTATGTTTGCACAGAGGAAGAATTCACACATAACTGTAAAGAATTTTTCCGTAACTTAAACAACAATTATCCAAACTCAAAGATTTTTGTTATCACCCCTATATGGCGCAAAGATATGCACGAAATCAAAACTTTTGGCGAATTTAAAAAAGTAGCGAAGGTTATCAGTAAGCAGGCCGATATGTTTGATAACATTTCGGTTATTGATGGCTTTGAACTTGTGCCGCCGCAGGAAAATCTGTTTGGAGATTTAAGTCTTCATCCGAACGATAGCGGTTTTGGATATTATTTTGAAAATCTTTCAAAATATATAAAATAGATATTGCAAACTGAAGAAAAATCAATAAATTAAATGCTTAAAATAAATCTGAATTTTTCACCCGCCTTTCAGAATAAAGCAGTTATAATGACTATCGAATGTCGAGAAATTCAAAGAATTCGCAGTCGAAATAAGGCTTTGCCCTATTTAGACATCCACATAGTCATTATAATCCCATAATTTAAAAGGGGTTGCCTCACTTTTTCTTTTAGTGAGACAACCCTTATTTCATTTTATTACATAATTATAGCAAAGATTTCATTGCGATTGAATATGTTTAACCGCCCCAATATTTGCGGTCAAGACTTCTAAATGAAATTGCGGTGAAGATATGCTCTTTTTCAATAATCTCGCTGCCTGCAAGGTCGGCTATCGTTCTTGCAACCTTTAAAATGCGGTCATACGCTCTCGCCGACATACCGAGCCTTTCAAAGGAAAGACCAAGATATTTTGAAGCATCCTCCGACATAACACAATACTTTTTAAGCATTGCAGGGGTGAGCCGCGCGTTGCAGGTAACATCTGTGCCTTTGTAACGCTCGGTCTGAATCTTGCGAGCACGATTCACCCTTTCTCTTATTTCGGCAGAGGTTTCTTCTTTTACATCTGAACTCAACGATTCATAATCAACGGGCGGCACCTCAACGTGTAAATCAAGGCGGTCAAGCATTGGGCCCGAAATTCGGTTTAAATACTTATGCACCATATTTTGCGAGCAGGTGCAGGGCTTTGTGGGGTGACCGAAAAATCCGCAAGGGCAAGGGTTCATTGCCGCCACCATCATAATTGAACTCGGGTATGTAAGTGAGCCTGCCACACGGGAAATTGTAACCTTTCCATCCTCTAAAGGTTGGCGCAAAGCCTCCATAACATCACGCTTAAATTCGGGTAATTCATCCAAAAACAAAACGCCGTTGTGCGCCAGCGATATTTCCCCCGGTTTTGGCATTGCGCCGCCGCCTGCAACACCCGCCACCGACACAGTATGGTGAGGTGAGCGGAAGGGACGCGAGGTGATAAACGGATTATTTTTATCAAGATATCCTGCAACCGAGTGTATTTTTGTGGTTTCAATAGATTCCTCAAAGGTCATTTCAGGCAAAATTCCGGGAAGGCGTTTAGCCAGCATACTTTTACCCGAACCGGGAGGGCCTATAAGCAAAATATTATGTCCTCCTGCCGCGGCAACCTCTAATGCCTTTTTTGCGGCAATTTGACCTCTGACCTCGCTAAAATCGGGCACAGATACTGTTTTATCACTCACAATAGGTGTTTTTTCTGCTTTTTCAATGAATTTTATTCGATTTATATGATCTAAAAATTGTGGCAATGTTTCCACACCGTAAACATTAAGCCCATCGATTACCGCCGCCTCTGCGGCATTACCTGCGGGCACGAAAATATCAGTAATTCCGTTTTGTTTTGCGGTTATTGCAATAGCCAAAACTCCGTTTACGGGTCTTATTCTACCGTCAAGCGCGACTTCGCCTATAACTATTGCATCGCCCAAATCCGCCTTCAACTGGCCTGATGCCTTTAAAATTGCAAGCAGCACGGGTAAATCGTAAAGCGAACCTTCTTTTTTACGGTCGGCAGGAGCCAAATTCACCGTTATTCTACCTGAGGGGAACTTAAAGCCGCAGTTCTTTATTGCGGAACGCACCCTGTCACGCGATTCCTTAACCGCCGCATCAGGAAGCCCTACAATATCAAAAGCCATAAAACCGCTCGAAACATCGGCTTCAATTTCTATCATATAAGAATCAATACCGAAAAGACCAATACCTTTTACCCGTGAAAACAAAACTTTCACCTCTATTTTGCTAAATTATTTATTTCTTCGCCATTTAAAAATTTTCTTAAATTTTCTGCAACCATTTCCACAAGGCGTTTTCGGGTGGATACGGGCGCCCAAGCGGTGTGAGGAGTGATTATTATATTTTTAGCATCCCCTAAAATGCAATTTTCTGCCATGGGTTCTGTGCGAACAACATCCACCGCCGCTCCCGAAAGTTTGCCGCTTTCGAGTGCTTCAAATAAATCCTCTTCAACCACAATTCCGCCACGGGCGGTGTTTATGAAGAATGCACCGTCGCGCATTTTATTGAAGGTATCCTTATTCATCATATCGGCGCTTTGCTCATTTAAGGGGCAATGAACCG
>JAZTXU010000091.1:0-4981 GCA_045636565.1 Acutalibacteraceae bacterium | reverse complement strand
ACTGTATAATGTCTATAACCGGTAATAGGGTCGGTGTTTGCAGGACAAAACAGACCTATGCGATCGTAATACCTTAGAGTTTTAACTGTAGTTTTAACATATTTAGAAAAGGCACCAATAAGCATCGTATCACCTCGTTTTCTTGTATTATAATCTGTACCCTTAGGGGAAAGTCAAGATAAAAGTTAAAACATTTAAAATAAATGGCTACTAACTTGACACAAGCAGAGGACTGGGTTTTAGGACTTGGAGCAAATATGTTCAAAATCGCAGGCCTGTTATTGTGTATGGCACCGTGGCAAGTGTGATTTATGGGGTTATTTATTGGATAACCACGTTATTTTAGCGGGCGGATGTGGGCATCCGCCCCTACGATCTAAATCGTAAATATTTATTCTGAAGTGTTCAAAAAATTCATGGGTTGCACCCCACAAAGCTATAGACACAAATCTGCAAGCGGCATACCGAGTCATAAGTAATCGTCATATCCCGAAAAAAGGCTTGACCAATCGGTCAAGCCTTTTTTTGCGGGTCGATGTGGGCATCGACCCCTACAAATGCTGAAGCCTGAGAAACCACACGCCATAGCTATATTACCAATTCCGATATCGGTGTTTGTAAGCAGATGGCAGCTGTTTTCAATGCGTGTTTGCATTAGAAAATGGATGGGGGAAACGCCAACTATTTCGGTAAATTTCCTGCAAAAATACACTTTACTCATATTCGCTAATTCGGAAAGCTGATCAAGGGTTATTTTTTGAGAATAGTTGGACTTTATATAATCGATTACTGTTTTTATTTCTTTCAAGCGGGTATCATTTGCCTTCGCAAAGCATGGCACGCCTTGGGATATCAGTAGTACCCATATTTTATAGAGTAAGTGCTTGATTGTTAATTCAAAAAACTCGCCGTTTGTTTCCTGTGTTAGCTGCGATAAAATGAATTTATAGCATTTGTCAAAAAAGGGTGCTACGGTTTTGGACGTATTTGATGCTGCTTATGTTTAATTTGGATTTGATAATGGAATTATTTATTTGATTTGTCAGATGCTGTAAATAGAAATCCCTCCTTGTGTAAAGGAGGGATTTGTTTATAATTACATCGCCAGCAAATATTTAACAGCAATATATAGTATTGGGATTGTGATAACGGATAATGTATGTGATATAAGTGCCATAGAAGAGCCGGTAGAGGTGTCTTGACCGTAAGCGGCGGGGAAAACAATGGTATTAAGTCCGAGCGGTGTCGCAAATGCGAAAAGACTCATTACGATAATCTGATTATCAACCTTTAAGAGATATAGTGCAGTAATAAATACTATTGGCAAAATAATTAATCTTAATAATGTTGCAACATAAACTGCCGGCTTTTTTAGCAGATCAATGAAATTATATTTAGCTACTATAAATCCTGTTAAAATCATAGCGATTGGACCCATACAAGCACTTAAATTGCTCAGTGTCAATTGCACAAAAGAGGGGATATATGCTGAACTTCCACAAAATCCTAAAATTGCACCTATAACGATAGAAATAATGCTTGGATTAAGCAGATTTTTTAATATATTTTGCTTTTTACCGTTTTTGGGAATCATAATACCAACGCCCCAGGTATAGCATACTGCAGAAATAGGCAAGGTGAATAATAAATACGGATATAAAAATTTTTCGCCTAAAATAATTGGTACTATCGCATTCCCCAAGAAACCAAAATTTCCAAAGGTTAAGGCATATCTATAAATGTTTTTCTGATATTTGTCTTTAGTGAAAAAATTTGATAATAAATAAGCAATAATTACGGCAATAATTATCATTACGCCTGAGGTTAAAATATAATATCTATAAGAAACCAAAGATTTCACAGTGCAATTATTGATAAATGTTGTAAGGTTTAATGCAGGCACTAGAATTAAGGTTTCTAATTTTGACATAACAGAATCAGAGTTTTCAGGTAACAACTTCGATTTATTGAGAACATAACCTATAATTATGCATAAAAACATTGTCAGTAAAGGGGATATTGTTGATTGAAATACATCTAACACTTGAGACACTCTCCGAAATTTAAATATGAAGTTATTTTAACATTGTAATTTAAAAAAGTCAATAATATTTGAATAGGGAATAGAGTTGCAATCTATAATATAAAGAACCCCTTGAAAACCAGGGGTTCTTTATAAAAAAAGTATTAACGATTTAATATTTGGTCTTTACAACTATATTTTCATTGGAAATATTATAACAGATTTTTCCGTTTTCTATAAATAAATCAAGGTATACATCCTTAAATACCCAAATTCCCGTTAAAGAAAGCTTTTCGTTTTTAAGGCCATCTGTAAGATGAGGATTGATTCTAACCTCTTTTTGAGCGAAATCGGCACTAACGCCAAAAACAACTTCAATTATAAGCTCTAAATATTGAGATGCAGACCAAGCGTACTTCTCAACTCCGTGAGGGGTAGAATCAAACGGATTAATAAATTCACTGCACTTGTTGTTAAATGCATATACAGTTTTTAAAGCAAGTTCTGAGGCCAACTCATTTTCTCCACAGTCTATTAAGCCTCTCACAACCATTTCGTTAATAAGTGTCCATACATTACCGCTCCAGCTTGCGTTGCCCTGATATATTCCGCGGGTGGTTGTAAAAATAGGATCTTTTTTTGAGACTGAGGTTAGTGGTATAGTATTCCAATTAAAGTGAGAGTCATCTTTAAGTAAAGCAATCAAGCGGTCTTTTTGGTTACTTGAAGCAATATTCATTCTTAATGGATAGAATGTGGATGCCATGAGGCAGTCTACCTGTTCGGACTTATTTAAGTCATATGGATAGTAAGCGCCATTTTCTTCATTCCAAAGATATGTATTAATAGCAAGCTTTAATTTTTCGGCTTTTAATTCGAATAGCCTTGCATCTTCCATATAATTTAGTTTTTTGGCAATTTCAGCCGTGTAAGTAAGTCCTACATATACCTCAACATTTGTATCAACTGCGGCATATTCTAAAGAATTTCCAAGATAAGGGATAAAGGTTTCCTCAAACACAGAGCTTATCAAGCCGGTTTTATCATCATATCGGTCACGATACCACCAATCAAGATATTTTTTTAGCATTGAATAGGTATCTAATATTAACTTTTCGTTATCTGTTCCTTTAAGAATGTGATACGCCACATCAAATATTTTTGGAAGAGAAGAAACACCTTCGCTTTGCTTTGGGAAATTGTTGCCTGCTACCTGTTCAGGCAACTTATCTCTACCATAAAGGCAGATTCGACCATCTTCCTTTTGAGATTTAATGAAATTTAATAACGAAGTTTCGCAAAAGCTGCGGTCTGCCCATTTGTAGCCGGAAAGCGCAAGGGAGGAATCCAATTGCCACCATTGATTACCATTACCGTATTGACCGCCCGGTGTGAAATAAGGATAATTAAAACCAAAATCAGCAGCGTCGGGTCGTTTGCAATCATCTAAACATTCAAAAGCATAATCAAATTCTTCCTGCTTTATGTTAGGAAAGGTTATCTTCATAAAATGCACCGCCTAAAATAATCAAATCATTAATTAAATTATAATACAAAATACAAATATTGTAAAGATATTTTATAGAATTTCTATTTGTTTTGAGGAGATTTCAGAGATTTGTCTGTTCAATAAGTGAGCCTCTTTTAATAATTGTGTATGCTATTGGTTCATCATTGTATTTACCGTTTACGATACAGTCAACCATTGATTTTGCGGCGGCTTCTACATCATAAGAAACAGAATCAAGCTTTAAATTCAGCTCATCAATAAGGCGAATGTTATCAAAACCAATAATTCCGGCATTATGTTTTTTGGCGGTATCAAGAAGCTTTAAAGCATAAATATCAGTCGGGCAAATCAGAGCACAGGGTGTATCTGATTTTAGTTCGTATTCTGCGTTACGAAGGTCTGTAATAACAAAATCAACCTTTGATTTTTTACAGATTGATACAAACGAATCGAGTCTTTCTTTTTGAGCAAAGATATTTTTTTGCTTTAATTCGGGTTTAACATATATGAGCTTGCTGTAACCCGATTTTAATACGCATTTTACTGCATCCTTCATTGCTTCAACATTGTCTATTCCAACATTTGGAATAGAATTTAGTCTGTTTCCTATAGTTACAATCGGCATATTTAACGACAAAAGAAAATTTTCGTATTCTTCGCCATCATTTACGGGGCAGAGAATAATGCCATCAACCGACATATGATATAAATTTTTTATACATTCGATTTCTTTTTGACTGTCCTTATTTGTAAACATCACAACCGTTGAATAACCAAGCGTACTGCAATAGCCTTCAATTTTCGTGAGAAGATCACAAAAATACTGATTGTTAAGGTCAAAAACCACAATGCCTATCAGTTGAGACTTGCCGCACGCCATACTCCTTGCGTGAATATTCGGTCGGTAACCGTAGTCTTTTGCTACCTTAAGGATTTTTTCTTTGGTAACCGGACTAATGCCCTTGCGGTTATTTAACGCGCGGTCAACTGTTCCTTGTGATACACCGCAAATTTCAGCAATTTTTGTAGTAGAAATACCGAGATTTTTCAATATTACACCTCAATAACTATTTCTTTTTTAACGGTAGTGTTATTAAACAAAACTAAATTTTCGTTTTGGGTAAATTCTGTGGCTTTACCGTCAATAAACAGAAGTTTAACCTTAGAATCAAGATTTACCGAAACACCCTCTAAATCAAGATAACCCGATTTAATTACAATCTTATATTGATTTCCTTTTCTTATTAAATCGCCCCAGCCGGTGCCGAGTCCCCAGAAGCATTTAAAATCGCCTGAAACGATGGGTGAGAAGCCGATTTGTTTTCTTGGTAGGTCAAACTTGAAGCCGCTGAAAATGGGGAGCAAAGCAAAGGAAGCCATAGCTCTCGCGTAGTTGCTACCGCATTCGATTTCATTCCAAGGGTTACGCTTTTCACCGTCATATCTGT
>JAZTXU010000090.1:0-2607 GCA_045636565.1 Acutalibacteraceae bacterium | reverse complement strand
ATCCTGTTTTGCATACCATCACGCAACGCATTGTCTGTGAAGTGGAAGGCATCAACCGCGTGCTCTATGACCTGACACCGAAACCGACCGGAACAATCGAGTGGGAATGAGTTTTGCCACAGGCAAAACTCAACTATGATTGCCTGCGGCAAGTTATGAGTTATGATGCTCGCTAAGGCTCGCAGTTATGAGCGACTTTGTCGCGTTTGAAATTAGATTGGCAATCATATCATAACGAGTGCAGAGCACTCTCATAACATTTGGCGAAGCCAAATTTGTAACTCTAAACTTATAATTAAAAATTAGGAACTTTATTATGACTGACAGTGTACTGAGAACAAGATCCAAAGAATTTGCAAAAGATATAGTTTTATTGTGCCGCAAACTGAAGCAAAACGGTGCAGAGGGTGCTTTAATAAATCAGCTTTTGCGTTGTGGTACGTCTGTCGGTGCTAATGTTCACGAGGCACAATATGCTCAAGGAACGAAGGATTTTATTTCAAAGTTTGAAATTGCGCTCAAGGAGTGTAACGAAAGCGAATATTGGCTTGAATTACTTTTTGAAACCAATTCACTGACAGAAACTGATTTTAAGTATTTTGATAGCAAGTGTATCGATCTTCGTAGAATGCTCGTTTATTCGGTTACAACTTTGAAAAACAAACAATAAGGTTTTTAAGTGGCTTGGAAGTCTTATTCCAAGCCACTTTTTGACTATTTGACAGTTTCGCATGACAACACTTTATTGTGAAAGGAGAAAAATAATATGAACAATAAATCCGCAAAAAAAGCGATTGCTTCATACTATATTTTGTTTATTATTTTATTTCTTCCGGTGTTAATACCGGTTTGGTTAATCACAGACCCCCTTGTATTGATAGGTTATTGTGTCTGCATGGGGATATATGTGAGAATAGCTATCAACTTGGCTGTGCGAGCAACAATTATGCCTTCGCTTTTTCAAGAGCTTGACGCTGAGAAATATGCTGCTATAATAAAGGCCAAGCCGTTTCGGGATAACTATTCTCATATGCTGAATCTTTATTTTGCCGTGGGAGATTATCAATCTGCCTACAACATTATTATTTCTTCTCTTTTGTTACAAAACAAGAAAGTTAAGAACAGTATTTACTTACGTTTATTGCTCTGCAGTATTTGCTTTGAACGCGAAGACTATGAAGGATTAAAGATTCAACTTGCCGAAATTGATAACTATTTTAAGTATAATCCTAATTTGAAAATTCACAAGCAAGACAAGGAGGCATACGAATTTTATCTTGCGTTTTCTAAAGCCGACTATGAGTCGGCATGTGCAAACCTAGAAAGACGTATTAAAAAATATTCCAGAAAGAAAAACAATTCATATGCTCTCCTAAACTGTCAATATAAATTAGCCGTTACCAAGCGAATGATGGGCGACGTTGACGAAGCGGGTGCGATTTTTGAGCAAATCAAGGAACCCGCCCAAAAACTCTTTCTTTCAACACTTGCCCAAAAACAAATTGCCTATATTTCGGGCACACTTGAAGAAACTATGCCCGAGCCATTAGAGGTTACAGAAAAAATTACTTTTAAATCACGTCTCGGCACAAAAATATTGCTTATGATTGGCAATGCGATTATTTGTATCTCCTGCCTTCTTTTGTTCGCATTTAAAATGCTTCCTGAATTAGATTCTCCCAAGCAAGAAAATAAAGACTTGTATTATATTACTTGCCTCGAAGATTTAATTGAAGACGATTATGAAGAATGTCAAATATTAGGTTATTTTAATATCTATACTGACTATGCCGATAAGACCTATATGATGAGCGTTGATTCTTTGTTTTTGGTTGAATCCAACGGACGACTTGATTTACATACGCTATACACATCAAATGGAGAATACACAAATCTTTTAAATGTGAAAGACATTCAAGTCAATAAGCTATATGAATATAAAATACATTTTGCTCCATACAAGGTAGGATTTGTTTTAACCGAAAAGAAACGAGATATTCCAGAAAACACACTATATTATTATATAATAGACGGATACTACTTCTGTGTAATAAGTATATCGGATATTTAATTATTCTTTAAAGATATTGCCACAATCATCTTGTAATTATTCCAAATTTATGTTATAATAAATTGCACAGAAGAACCGCGTGAAAAGACTTCAATTCATTCACTGTCATGCTAATTTAATCGAATGGGAATAATTCGCATATAGTAAAAATCCACCGCAACGGAGTTTGCGGTGGATTTCTTTTATTTAAAAACGCCTGCCAATTTACCCAAAGCTATTGTATTTTCTCAAAGTTTGTGATAAAATAGAGCTGTAAAGCTTGGGAGAAAACATCTCTCGGGTTGGATTTAAGCAAAAAATAAAATGTTTTTTGGGAGGATGATACTATGAATCGTTTACAGGACAAAGTAGCAATTATTACCGGTGCAAATTCCGGTGTTGGAGCGGCGACCGCGATCAAGTTTGCCGCAGAGGGCGCAAAGGTAGTTATCACTGCGCGCCGTGAAGCCCCTCTTCTTGAGGTTGCGGAAAAGATCCGCGCGGCGGGCGGCGAGGCTCTCCCCGTTTCCAGCGACATCTCCAAGGCAGAGGACGCA
>JAZTXU010000089.1:0-1602 GCA_045636565.1 Acutalibacteraceae bacterium | reverse complement strand
TAAAAAGGTTTAAATCCTTCGCCTATGATTTCACCTGCATCACTTACAACTATAAATGCATTTTTATCATATTTATTTATTACATCGTAAACCCCTGACACCTCATACCGTCTCACAGTACATAAAAGCAGGGTGCGTTCGGCATCGGTAAATCCACCCCTTGCAGAAAGTTTTGTTACACCTCTTTTTAATAAAGTGGTTATATCTTTGCACACTTCTTCGGGCTTTGAAGTTATAATATAAATCAGTTTGCCTTTATCTGCTCCGTAAAGCACCGTATCAAGTACAAACGAAACAATATACATTGAAACTACTGAGTAAAGCGCACTTTCGAGATTTTTATAAATGATTGAGGCTAAAGTTATAACTATTGCATCTATAATAAGAATTATTCTGCCAACAGTAAAATGGCGAAACCGTTTATTTATAAGTTTTGCAATAATATCAACACCGCCCGTTGTGGCACCTCTGAGCATAATTAGGCTGATGCCAATCCCCATCAGTAAGCCACCGAATACCGAGGCTAAAATTTTATCAACAAGGAAAGGTGGTAGGGTGAAATCGGTAATTGTGAGTGCAGTTGAAGCCAAAAGTGTTGCAAGTGAGGTTTTTATGATGAAAAGTCCGCCGAATTTTATAAATCCCAAAATCAGCAGTGGAATATTGAGAACAAGTAGTACAATACCGCTGGGTAATGAAAAAAGATAGTTAAAAAGCGTTGCAATACCAGTAAGCCCTCCCGGGGATATCTGATTGGCTGAAATCAATGTAGTAACTGCTGTGGCATATATGAAACCGCCTACAATGTAAACCAATACATCAATTAAAAATCTTTTGATTTTTCGATTCATAACATCCCTCCTGTAAAGAGTTTAATTTAAGTTTGTCCCAAAAATGTAAAATAATGTTTACAAAAATACACGATTTTGTTATAATATATGATAAAAAAGAAAAGTATGGTGATTTTATGCGAATAAAAATAATTTCTTCTTTGGAAAAATGTTTTCTTGATGAAAAAATATCGGATAAAAAAGAGTTTTTAAAATCTTCCTGTTTTAAGAATGAAACCTTCCGTTTTGGTATTTGTTACACTGATGAGGCGCAGAGCTTTGCAAGACTTACTGTAAACTCTCCGTTAAAGGATTACATAAAGGTAAGAAGAGTGTCCCACATTCCCGTGCAAAAGGCGGCAGAGGATCATATGCGTGATGATTATTATCTGCGCTATGATGCGGGTCTTTATCCCGACTTGTTATTGCCTTTAGGAAAATTTGACCGTTTACCCGTTTCCAGAGATTTACAATCATTGTTTGTTGAGGTATCACTCGACGGTGATGTGGTAGCAGGAGATTATCCTATTGAATTTGTTTTCACAATGGAAAATGAAGAAAAAACCGAACATAAAGCAACCTTTAATTTGGAGGTTATCGATGCTTCTTTGCCTGAGCAAGAGCTTATATTTACACAGTGGTTTTACTGTGATTGCTTAAAGGATTATTACCGTGTTGAAACCTTTAGCGAGAAACATTGGGAAATTATTGAAAACTTTATGAAAACTGCGGTTAAAAACGGAATCAATATGATTTTAACCCCTGTTTTCAC
>JAZTXU010000088.1:0-16249 GCA_045636565.1 Acutalibacteraceae bacterium | reverse complement strand
TGAACCGCATGCTCTAGCCAACTGAGCTATACAGCCATATCAAAGCGACTTTCATATTATATCCAAAACAATGCAATTTGTCAACACTTATTTTTGATTTTTTTTAATTTTTTTGTTTTTTATCAATTTTCGACTATTTTTATCACCTGTATCACATCATTTTATACTTGTTACATTGTTTTATATTGTTTTTCCTTAACAAAAAAATCATTAGCTTCTTTGAGTTCTTCAGGGACGTGTTTCTGTTTGCTGTTGGTACGAAGCATATTATCAATGCGCTTTACGGTTTTTCTGATATGCTCAATATTCTTTTGCTTTGTGGCGCGTTCTTCACGAGCCGCCGCAACATCGGCATAAATTTCCGACCGCCTTTTCGCCAGCTGTTCATTCTGCCTCTTAATGCGTGAGTATTGCTTTGCCATATACTTAGCCGCATTAACCACATATTTTTCGTGCATTTTTTCTTGTTCTGATAAAGCGGTTTGCAAATTCTCGCTTGTCTTATGCTCCTTTTCTGCAAACTGATTCACTTGCTTGACAAATTCATCTACAGAAATCTTTCCGTTTTTAATATCCTCGGTCAACTTGCTCATTTCTTTACTAAACTCTTCACTCACAACAGAAAAAGGCGTTTCGGAATAATTTTCAGCATCATCGGACATATTATTCTTGACAATATCTTCTTCACTGAGTATAATGTCATTAGATTCAGATTTGTTGATAATGTTGAGACCATTGCTCTCAAGGTTACCTCGCATTTCTGAATCTTTTTCTTTGTCATATAAAATTGTATTTTCAGGGTCGTTAAGTATTTTTTTGAAGTATCTTTTATTTGCACCAAAAGCAGTTAATAATAAATGTTGCTTACCTTTATATCCACCACTATACTCTACATTAACGGGTTTTTCTACCTCTAATTCAAGAGAAATAAAAAACTGTCTACCTTTTTTATCAGTATTCACAAGTAAAGCATTGATTCTATCGTTTTTTAGTTTAACGATATATTGAGGTGTTTCCATATATTCAGGGATTTTAGACATAGTGTCAATACCAAGACCGTGATTATGATCTGATTTTGTATCTTCACCCTTATCAAACATACTTATTGCCGCATTATCATAACTCATAACAATTGGTAAATCAGGAATTAAAGCTTTTTTCAAATTCAAATAAACCGCAGGAGTATTTTTTCTTACAAACAAATGTGAATGTTCTTTATCAAATGTCCCATCAAGCATTTTTTGTAATTGTTCTTTGAATGATAAACCTATACTATACTTTACCCCTCCGCTATTCTTAGCAGCTTTCTTCTCTGCCGAATCATAAACACGGGCAAGTCTTTGGTTTAAGTATTCCAAATCCTCAACAAGTGTTCGGTTCTGCGGTTCGCCTTTAAGTATTGAAATTTTTTCCTTAATCCAATCCATTATTTTTTGGAATAGGTTTCGGTCAACCTCTGCCGTCTCTTTAACTGCTTGCTCTATAAATCGCCAAAAAAATTATAAAAAAACTCTTGACAAATGATAAGTTTTGGTTTATAATCCTTTTGTTGCAATCCAAAGACAGTAGGTGGTCCATGACCGTAAGCTTTGTCGCCTACCGAGGTAAGCGCTTAAATAAACAGATTAATTATGTCTTTATTTATGCCTGTCCTTACGTTTTTGGACAGGCATTTACTGTTTTTTTCGGAGGTGAACAAATTGCCAAACGCATCAGTTTTAGAAATGAAAAAGCAGCAGGTTGCAGAATTATCTGAAAAGTTATCTGTAGCTATCACAGGTGTTCTCGTTGATTATAGCGGTATCAGCGTTGCTGATGACACTGTTCTCCGTAAGGAATTGCGTGAAGCAGGCGTTGAATACGCAGTTATTAAGAATACAATCATCGGTAGAGCTATTGAGGGTACTGACCTTGAAGAAATGAAATCTGTTCTTGAAGGTAACACCGCTATCGCTCTCTCAAACGATGATTACACCGCAGCAGCAAGAATCCTTTGCAAATACGCTGATTCTCATGAAAACTTCAAGGTTAAAGCAGGTTTTCTTGATGGAAAGGTTGTAGATGTTGCAACTATCGATTCTCTCGCAAAACTGCCTTCCAAGGAAGTTCTCCTTGCTACAGTTTGCAGTGCCTTCCAGGCACCTATCGCGGCTTTCGCCCGTGCTGTTCAGGCTATCGTTGATAAAGAAGACGCTCCCGCAGCAGCAGAAGAATAATTAATTTTAAAAACTAAAAACAAATATTTTATGGAGGAAATTAAAATGGCATCAGAAAAGATTACAGCTATGATTGAAGAGTTAAAAACTCTTACCGTTCTTGAGCTTTCAGAGCTCGTTAAAGCAGTTGAAGAGGTGTTTGGCGTATCTGCAGCAGCAGCAGTAGCAGTAGCAGCACCCGCAGCAGGCGGCGCAGCAGCAGCTGAAGAAAAGACCGAATTCGACGTTGTTCTTAAAGAAGCAGGCGCAGAAAAGATTAAGGTTATCAAGGTTGTTCGTGAGATCACCGGTCTTGGTCTTGCTGAAGCTAAGGCTTTGGTTGATGGCGCACCTAAGACCCTTAAGGAAGCTGCAGCTAAAGAAGAAGCTGAAGAAATCAAGGCTAAGCTTTCAGAAGTTGGCGCAACTGTTGAACTTCAGTAATTTAAAAAGCTATAAGAAAGAAACCGAGGAAATTTCCTCGGTTCTTTTTTTTTGCACCAATAATTAAAGTTACAGGCTCCGAATTGCATTTTAAAATTCCTATTCGAACACTAACGGTATTCCAAGTTTTGTGAGTTTTTCACATGCATCTTTCACTCTGTCCGCACGGTAGTCCTCTACTCTGTGACCATCAAAACCAACGCTTAATTTAATTCCTGATTTTCTTATAATTTCTTGCTGTTCAGGATTTTTAAAAAATTCAATCACATAATCATGCTCACGATAGTTGTGAATACTATCGAAACTCACGTTCAATTCCCAAAAAATATTATGCTCTGCAAGCTTTTTAAAATATTCAAGAGGTGCTAAACCTAAACTTTTAATAAAAGAAAACATATCGGTATGAGCGATGCCGGTAATACAACCCGCCCTTTTTGCAAACTTAAAAATATCGCCTTTAAGTGATGAATTTTCAATTTGGTCAACTCCCTCAACCAAACAGTAATCAAAAAATGATATATCAACGCTTTCAGGTAATGGTGCACGGTTTCTCCCCAAATCAGTACCCACTTCTATCCCGCAAAGTATTTTGATTTTATCGGCATATTTTTGCTTTATTAAGTTTATGTGGTCAAAATAGCGAATAAGGGTTCTTTCGTAATCCTCAAACAAATCGTCATCCTTGCTCATAAAAACATTTGTTTTTGACTGACCGATTCCATAACTGTGGTCACTTATTCCGAACAGTTCAATACCACCGGCTATGGCAGCTTCTACAATAGTTTCAGGCTTATCCTTTCCGCAAAAAGAATAATATGTGTGAGAATGTATATCTTGAATCATAATTTCACCTGTGATTTAGTCTATTTTTATATTTTTTATATAAAAATCAAGTTTTAATATATTATTAGCACATCACAAGAGATAACTCGGCATATCTGATACCGACTTTTTCTCGGGTACAAAATTGTTTTTTACAGAGGTTACCGCAACCTTCTGCGGCGCTTTTTTCTTCTTCACAGTGCAGTATTCTTTTGGAGAAACGCCAACTATTCTTTTAAACGCAGCTGAAAAATAATTCTGATTATTAAATCCTGTTCTTTCTGCAGTTTCTGTAACCGAAACACCCGTTTTAAGCATTTCTTTAGCTTTTTCAATTTTAATTGCCATAAAATATTCATGAACACCAACATCGCTAAAGTTTGCAAATATACGCTTGAGGTGTGAAAGACTTATATCGAGCTTATGAGCCAAATCCTCAAGAGACAGCTGCCCTAAAACACTTTCTTGCATTTCATCAATTGCATTTTTAAATAAGACAGCATCGCGGGCAGCTTGCGGTTGTAAATTATTTTTATTAAAAGAAACATCCACCGTCAAAAGCTTAAGTGTTGCTGCAAGCCTTAGTGCCTGCAAAGAATCTTTTGTGAAAACGGTCGGTAAAACAGTATTATACTCGCCTTCTGCAAATATCGTACTGCAAACGCTTTGCACAAGCTGTTTTTGCAAAACAGTAAGCGAGGTGATTTTATTACTAAACTCAAATGAACACTCACTCGAAACAGAAAAAGAAACAGCCAAATATTCAGTATATTCCTCTTTTAAAAACTTTATACAACGAGCTTCACCGGGTTTAAATAAAGCAGCTGTTCCGCTATTACATACATAGCTTTGGTGACCGCACGTAACTACAAGCTTACCCGAATTTACAAACACCGCTTCTACCCTGTCACTAAATCCGCTTAAAATCTCAGTTGTTCTTTCGTTCTGAAAAACACCCGCAGCATAAATGCTCTCAATTATAAAATCATTCGCCTTTTCTAAAGAATGCATAAGCCTCTCCTTGAACTAAAATTATATTTATAGTATAAAATTTGTAAAAACATATATTTTTGTTTCTGATTTTAGTATAACACCAAAAGTTTTAAATGTAAAGAAAAAAATACACCGCAAAAATTTTGCGGTGTATTTTATGTTAAATTTCATCTTTTATCTAACAATTTTTACCTTTGCTCCATTGCCGATACCTGCCGCATTAGCATCATCGGTATCGATATGCATTTCAAGGCTGAACGCTTTATTCACACGAACCTGAACATCATAGAATGTGGTTCTTCTTTCACCATTAGCCTCTACTGTTACGCTATCTCCATCCTTAAGACCGAAAGCCTTGCCCTCTTCCTCGCTCATATGAATGTGACGGTTTGCGATAATGCAGCCCTCTTTCAAGGTAACAATTCCTTTAGGGCCTACAATAGTAATAGGTGCAGAGCCCTTAATATCACCTGATTCACGCACCGGAGGCTTTACCTTTAATGTAAATGAATCTGTACGAGAAATCTCAACCTGTGAGCTTGAACGAACGGGTCCTAACACACGCACACCCTCAATTGAGCGAAGTGATGGACCGATAATAGTCAACTGTTCTTTGCAAGCAAACTGACCCGGCTGAGATAAATCCTTAATTGGGGTCAATTCATATCCCTTGCCGTAAAGGGTTTCCAAATCTTCCTTTGATAAATGTATATGGCGGTTTGAAACGCCAACGGGAACGGTATCATCACAACCGTTTTCACCGAATTTCACAACAACCTGTTTTACAATTTCTGCAACCAAAGAAGCATCAAATTCCATTTTAACTTCTCCTTTATATCTGAGGCGATTACTCACCGTTATTTTCAAATTTATGTATTTATTATACTGTAAGACCTGTGCCGCTATCCACAATACCAACAATTGCGGCATCAATAGGTGCTAACTCTTTATCGCAACCGATACGAGCCGCACTGCCAACTGCCACAAGCACCGTTTCACCTATACCTGCGCCAACATTATCAATAGCAACGAAACGCTCCGCAGTTGTGCCGAATTTATCCAAAGGTTCCACAATCATCAGTTTCATTCCGACTAATTTTTCATTCTTACGTGTGGCAACAATACTGCCAACAACATTACCGACCAACAACTGCTTCACCTGCTTTCAAATAGGGATATTTAGTTCAAATTTTGGAGGCAGTTTCCTGCCTCCAAATTGAAAATTTAAAATTATTTAAGTGTGGGAAGAATCTTCTCAACATCCTCATGAGGACGGGGAATCACGTGTGTTGCGATAAGTTCGCCGAGTTTAGAAGCCATATTTGCGCCTGCTTCAACTGCTGACTTAACAGCTCCAACATCGCCACGAACCATAACGCTAACAAGACCTGAACCGATTTTTTCAGTTCCGATAAGTTCAACGTTAGCAGCCTTAACCATTGCATCAGCAGCTTCGATTGCTGCAACTAAACCTCTGGTTTCGATCATACCTAATGCTTCAAGTGCCATTTTAAATTACTCCTTTAAATTATAATTTTTCAAAATATTCTTTACCGAAAGCGGCTAATGCGGTATCCTGCTCTTCGCTTCCACCACTAACACCAAGACCTCCGATAATATTTCCATTTTTATCACACAAGGGCTCGCCACCGCCGAAAATTACAATTTTACCCTGATTGGTAAACTGAATTCCATAAAGCGATTCACCCGGTTGAGCCAAAGGCTTTAAGACCGAAGTGGACATTTTAAGCGATACAACCGTAAACGCCTTCTGCACCGCAACATCATAGCTTGCGATATAAGAATCATCCATACATTCGACCAGAATGGGTGGCTGAGCGGCGCGGTTAGAAATTGCCACAACTGCTTTAACACCCATCTCTTTTGCCTTACGGCGAACAGCTTCGCTAACCTTTTTGGCTTCTTCAAGTGTAATATTTCGGGGAGATACACCCATTTCGCGAGTGATTTCACTGACTATGGAACGTATTTCCTTTTCGTTCATTGCGGTTTCCTCTTATTTACCCATCTGCTCGATAACGCGACGAGTGATTTCGCTTACGATATCGTCTGAAGCCTTGCCGTGATTGCCGCAGTCACCCTTGCAGTTACCGCCACAACCGTGACAGCTGGGTTTTCCGTTCTTGGCATTTGGGCAAAGGTCAGCAGGATGCTTACCTGTCATACCGAACTGACGACGGATTTCGTAGAGGCGCTGTACCTGAGCATCTGACAACTCCTTAGGACCGCCAAGCTGATTTGATATGTAAAGAAGCTTAGCATAGAATTCAACAGATTCCATCTTGTGATATGCATTAAGAAGTGAATCAGAGAAAGAAAGTGCACCGTGGTTTTCAAGAAGAACAGCATCAAAAGACTGTAAATACTTTGAAACAGCATCGGGGATTTCTTCTGTTGAAGGTGTGCCGTATTCAGCAATCGGAACGCAACCGAGAGCGATTACAGCCTCAGGCATAATGGGCTGAGTAAGCGGAATGCCTGCAATAGCGAAGCCTGTAGCATACATGGGGTGAGCGTGAACAACCGCTTTAACATCGGGACGCTCCTTATAAACTCTCATATGCATCTTAATTTCAGAAGAAGGCTTGAAGCCTGCATTTGCCTGAATAACCTTACCGTTCTTGTCTACCTTACAGATGTATTCAGGAGTCATAAAGCCCTTGCTAACGCCTGTGGGAGTGCAAAGGAATTCATTGTCATTAAGCTTTACAGAAATGTTACCGTCGTTAGAAGCAACCATTCCTCTATCGTAAATGCGCTTACCGATTTCACATATCTCTTTTTTGATTTGATATTCGTTAATCATTTTACATTCTCCGATCCTAAAATTTTTGTTTTATTTGGTTTTCATAACCTTTCACAGATATATTACCACGAAAATTTAAAAAAGTCAACACAAAAATCTTTATTTTTTCTTTGTTTTTTTGTTTTTTGTTGGTTTTTGTGTGGTTTTTGCCGATTTTATACTCCTATTTTAGCTAAAATTTGAAATACAAGCTTCCCATCGGGTTATAGGTTTGGCAAATTAAACAACCTCCACGGATTACCCGCAGAGGCACACACTAAATCAAATCCTGACTTCTATTCAAAAATAAAATTGGTATTGGTAAATAAAAACGGATTTAAGCAAAGTTCAATATCCACAAATGATGAATATTTTTTAATCTCTACCTTTTCAGTTTCAACATAAGGATATTTTGAAGTATAGACTTCATCCTGAGCATTCGGGTTTATATTTGAGAAGATATAAGCCTCTGTAACATTATCTATTGCAAGACCGTCTATTTTTACATTAGTCGGACTGTAACAAACATATCCAAAATCGTGATCACCTGTATTCTTGCCTGAAATAACCGACACTTTACCATAAGATGTGGGACTTATTGTGCAGTTGCGGATAATCACATCACCCTCCCAAGAACTTCCGTAATCGTCGCGAAGCCTTACAAGACTATCAGATAAAACCGTGGTATTCTCAATAAGTAAAGTTCCGTAGCCCACAACACTAATACCGTGACAACCTATTACCGAGTTTTTAACAGTGGCATTTGTTACACCCTGATGTGCGTCAAATCGCGAGAGTGAGCAACCGTCATAAACCAAATTCTTACTGAATTCGCTAATCGCAACACCCCACCGAGTCGAATCAGTAATATCATTTGTTTGGCTGCAATTAATCACCGAAGCTGAAATTGTATTGCGGAATCCTATGTCATAAGACCCCATTTTGTTTGTTGCGTTGGCATAGGTTTTATGCCCCGTGAAAACACAATTTTTAGCGGTAAAATAAGCGCAATCGCTTACATTAAGAAAAGCTACATAGGGAGCACCCGTCTCGCCTTCATCGGTAATACGGTGGGTAATTGCGTTTACCACTGTATTAGAACGTGTAACATTAATACCTCTGGCATAATATGTATATTCCGACGGAGCTCGATTTGCTTTAGTGATAAATTCACCGCCACTTACAGTTAGTATCTTTTCATCAATAGGTCTAACTATTGACCTGTCAACATCTGCAAAATCCCAAGTTATTGGTGTATCTGAAGCAATATTCCCGCGCGTATCAACCACTATACTATCCTGCATAGCTTGACCGCTATTCGAATTTGAGCCATAACGAATATAAATCATTTTATCATCGTCATACATAGTTACCATACTTTTCTGCGGTAAGGTAATACCAAGATTGGACGTATTCCTATTGGCAGACTTTATATTTTTAATAGTATAATCCGAGTAATCTGATGTTATTTTAAAAATCCAATCACCGCGTTTTTCAACCGATACATCCGTATCATCTATAACGATTTTAGCATTACCCCATTCAACATCAGTATTTACCGTTACGCTTTTATCGGTGGAGGAAATATAATAATTAGCCCCATAATCGGCAAAAACCTTATATCCGTTTTGATTTGCATAGTCGTGTGCTTCTATCAGTTCGTCCAAACAGCATTCGTTATTCGATTGCTTAACATTAAAATCACTGTAAAACACCGTTTTTGAAAGGTCACGTTTGTAATTTAAAGTTGCCGGTATGTTGAGTTTACCCGTAGAATATGCAACATTTTCATACCAAAAGCAAACAACTGCTTTTTTCATTTCTTTAATATTTGCGGCACGAATCACTAAATTTTTGCCTTCTATTTTAGCCGAAATTTCACCCTTAACCGCTCCCTTAGTGGTAAGCCTGATTTTACCCTTGCCACCATCGGAAGAAAGTTCTTCTCCATATTTATCAAAAATTAAATCTTTAATATCAGAACCAATTTCTTCAAAGTTCTTATCGCAACTTATAGAAAATGAAGAAATAGGCTCGCCTGCAATGTTAAAGTCACATAGTAAGGTGTTATTTTTTGTTGCTTGGCCCTCTTCCTTAGTGCAACCAACAAAAACCGAAAGCACAAGTATTAATGCGAGTAAAACGCAAAGTTGCTTTTTTAACAGCTTAATCACATTATGCATAATTACAGCCTTTCTTTTTACTTTACAAAAACTTTTATCAGCCTTTTTGAAAATCGCAAAATAAGATAAAACGAAACGAAAACAAGTATTCCGGCTAAAATTCCGAAAATAATTCTTATAATACCGTTTGTGATTCCAAAGTTATTTATCACAATGCCATATACAGATAAAAACAAAAATCCCAAACCCATAAAAATAACGGTAAATAAAATTATAGTAACTATTTGAACTATAAACCATACGGTTTTATTTTTAATAGAATCTAAAGGAATTAAAACAATATCAAGCAAATCCTCATAAAAAAATTCTAAAAAGTCCATTTTATCCACCTTACAAATTTAATCTATCTCAAAACTGTCACAATATTCCATAGGATTATCAGGGTTAAATCTTCCCACTATTTTTAAATACGCAGTGGATTTTTCGTAGTCGCTTTCAATTCCTGTATGAATACCCATAAAAATTAACATTTATAAGCCCAAAATCACCAAGAGCCACATCATATTTACCGTTGTTGTTTACGGGATTTTCTGCGCTTGCCAAAACTCTCGAAAATCTGCACTTTAGTTTTTTGCCAAACTCTATAAGGCTTTGCTTATCCTTTGCGGTCAGGTTTCCCCGACCGCATTTGTTTACTTATCATCGAATATAAACATCTTCTTATTGTATACACACAGTATAGTTTTATTTTTCATAACCAAATAAAATTCATCGCCTGATTTTGAGCTTTTCATAAGGCTTGCTCCATCCATACTGTAAAAATTCGACCACGTATAATATATTTCATGATAAACTCCATCTTCTAAATAATACTTTCCGTTTTCTTGAAATTCCATATAATATTTTACACTGGATCCGTTTTTTCTGATTTTATATCTCACGCGAACTTCGGTAAGAACATCCGTAACAACAGTAAATTCAGTGGTTCTACCGAAATATTGTTTAATTAAATAAGCCGCATAAATCACAACACATACTATACTTATTATAAATGCAATAAGCGTCACTGTAACAATAACATAGTTTCCTTTATCGCCCGATGTTTTACCGACTTCATATAAAACCAAAAATAAAAGCAGGCAAAAACAAAGAGCCGGCAATAAAAGAATAATTGTTTTAAGCCGCGAACCGCATATTTTTTTAATGTCATGTTCTATGGTGGATTTATTTATATGTGCAATATATTCTTCCTTCATAATTAACTCCTTGAATTAATATTACTATATGAGAATGTGCCATCATCCTATTTAAATCCTTTTAATTTATATATAATTATACTCTTCCCTATCTAAAAAGTCAATGTAAGCAAGTTTTAAAAACATATTGCAGAGAACTGCTTGATGTGTTATACTTACATTATTAATTGTTGCAAGGAGTAGCTTTATGAAACAATATTCCGTAATTTTGATAGGAGCAGGCCTTCGCGGTACTGTTTACACTAATGAAATGTTCAAGCTTGACGGCAAGTTCAAGGTTGTTGGTGTGGCTGAACCCATTGAGGGCAGAAGAAACTTTATAAAAGAGAAACACAGCATTCCCGATGATATGTGTTTTAATTCTTGGGAAGACATTTTATCAAAACCCAAGATGGCTGATTTAGCACTTATTGCCACTATGGACGAAATGCATTACGAGCCTGCAATGAAGGCTATTGAACTCGGCTATGATTTGCTTCTTGAAAAGCCCGTTGCCCCAACCGAACGGGAATGTGCTGATATCGCCCTTGCCGCAGAGAAAAAAGGTGTTAAGGTGCTTGTTTGCCACGTGCTTAGATATACCCCCTTTTTCAACAAGATAAAAGAAACCATAGTAAGCGGTATGTTGGGCAATATTATGTCCATTATGCATGTTGAGGCGGTTGGTAATGTACACCAAAGCCATAGCTATGTAAGAGGAAATTGGCACAGTGAAAAAGAAACTTCACCAATGCTTCTTGCTAAATGCTGCCACGATATAGATATTTTACAGTGGCTTTTGGATGAGCCTTGCGAGAAGGTGCAGTCTTTCGGCAAACTTACATATTTTACAAAAGAAAATGCGCCCGAAGGTGCACCTGTAAGATGTTTTGACGGTGGTTGTCCGATTGAAGACACCTGCCCTTACAACTGCAAAAAGGTTTATTACGAAAGCGATGATAACGCATGGCTTCGCGCTGCTTGCACCAAGGGAATTGCAAAGAATGAAAATCCCACCAATGAAGAGGTTATGACCTCACTCAAAACCACCGATTTTGGTTTATGCGTATTCCACGCCAATAACGATGTTGTTGACCATCAGACCGTTAATATGCAGTTCAAGAGCGGTGCCAATGTAACACTGAGTATGAACGCTTTTAACGAGGGTGGCAGATTTATACGCATTTTCGGAACCAAGGGCGAACTCACGGCATATATGGAGCGCACCGATATTGATGTTTATACCTTTGAAGATAAAAAGCATACCACATTATCGGTTGCCGCCACAGAAGAAAGCATTTTGGGCGGCCACGGCGGCGGTGACGGCGGACTTATTTACGAGTTATACGATTATCTTGACGGTGACTATAAAGGTTACTGTGCAGCAGATATCAATATCTCTGTTAAGAACCATTTAATAGGCTTTGCGGCTGAAAAATCCCGCCGTGAAGATAGCGTTGAAAGCATTGATAAATATTTCGCAGATTTTGGATTTACGAATGATTAAATTAAAGGTATAACTTATTTAAATATAGTGAATTTATGAAACAAATACATACTAAAGCGGTTGTTGTGGGAGCCGGAGCAGGCGGATTTGCTGCCGCTTACACACTCGCAAAAAACAAAATAAAAACTATTCTTATTGAAAAAAATCCGGGACCGGGTGGTACCTCTGTTTTTGGTGGTATAAATTGTTGGGAGCCGGGTGTTGCAAGCGGTGAATTGCACCAAATCATAAAGAATAAACTATCAAAGATTCCGAATGCGTGCGCAGTTTGCAAAACGGTTGATAATTCATTATTGCTAAACCCAAACTCCGAGCCTGTAAGTGATTTTTCAAAATATCCTTACGGACTTTCGGTTACGGATTCGAGTGCATCTTATGAGCAAACTTTAAAGCGGTGCTTGTCGCTTACAAACGGAGTGCATACAAGTTGGCGTAGATTTCAGTTCGAACCGGTAGCCATGAGTAATGTTATGCTTGAGATTTTAAAAGAATATGATGAATACTTGGAATTGATGTTCGAGACGGAATATATATCTTGCAAAATCGATGGCAATCAGGTAAAAGAAATAACCGTAAAAAATAAAGACGGAGAATTTGTTATTGCCGCAGATTATTTTGTTGACAGTACGGGTGATATTGTTTTAGCACGGGATACAGGGTGCGAAGTTTCAATCGGTACCGAAGACAAATCCCTTTATAACGAGCCTTCAGCAGGCGTAAAAGATGAAAACTGTATCAATGGTGTAAGCTATGTGTTCAGAATAAGAAAAAGCGAAAATACCGAACATATTGATAAATACACACCAAATGATAAAGCAATATCGAGGATGTTTATTTCTTGTTTTAATATGTACCCAAATGGGGATATAAACGTCAATATGCTCCCTACCTTAAACGGCAGAGAATATCTCGAATTAGGTAAGAACGCCGATGAAGTTGGTATAGCAACGGTTAAAAAATATTGGCACACTTTACAGACCGAATACGGTATGAAAGGTTGGGAATTAGTGCATATCTTCCCAATGGCAGGTGTGAGAGAAAGTTACCGCCTTGTCGGAAAATACGTGCTTACAGAGAACGATATTGACCTTGGTGTTGAGAATCAGGTTTATGATGTGGATATAGCCACCATTGCTGACCATATGTTAGATAAGCACGGCGAAGGTGGAGGTGGCAGAGAGGCAAAGACTCCTTATGCTATTCCGATTTCCTGCCTTGAATCCAAGGAATACAGTAACCTCTTTGTCGCTTGCCGCGGAGCTTCTTTTTCCAATGTTGCTGCATCCTCTGCTCGCCTTACGAGGACTATATTAGGGCTTGGCGAGGCTGTCGGAAAAGAAATAAGCAAACTCATAAACAATCAAAATTAATAAAATTTAAATAAAAAATTTGGAGGATAAAATTATGTCAAAAATCGTTTTAATTACAGGCGCTTCAAGCGGTTACGGAAAGGCTACCGCAAAAGCATTCAAGGATAACGGTGATACTGTTATTATGGCAGCAAGAAACCTTGAAAAGTTAGAGGCTGCAAGAGTTGAAGTTGGCGGAGATTTAGCCGTTTCAATGGATGTTACATTGCCTTCTGATTGGGAAAATATTGTGAACATAATAAAAGAAAAATACGGAAGACTTGATGTACTCGTAAATAACGCGGGTGGCGGTGTTACCATTAAAGAGGTAAGTGAATTTACCACCGAAGAAATTGATAAAACCATTAAACTCAATTTAAACAGCGTTATATACGGTTGCAAAGCATTTGCAAATATGATGAAAGACCAGAAAAAAGGTACTATGATTAACATTTCATCTGTTTGTGCAAGACAGTGCTGGCCCACTTGGAGCGTTTATGCTGCTGCAAAGGCAGGCGTTCTTAATTTCTCTAAAGGTATGTACCTTGAAATGCAGCCTTACAATGTAAGGGTTTCTTGTGTTGTTCCCTCCTCTGCAAGCACAGGTTTCCAGAATTCTTGCGGTATTGGTGAAACCACCGATAAACTTTTACCTGAGGACATTGCCGAAACCGTTCTTTACATTGCAAATCTTCCTCAGCGCGCAGTTGTTGAAGATGTTACTGTTTGGGGTATTGACAAGCAGGTTAATCCGCTTTAATAGCAAATTTTAAGTCAATTTAATTATAACAGGTAAAGGCGGTCGGGAATAATTCCCGACCGCCTGTTAAATATCATCTTTGCCAAGCTTATTTTTGTGTATTTGGATTGTCTGTTCTGTCAAGCAAGAAATCTATACTCACCTTATAATAGTCTGCAAGTTTAATTAAAACCTCAGCAGTTAAAGATATCACACCTGTTTCATATTGCGAATAAGTATTTTGCGAAACGTTCAGATAATTTGCAACTTCCCTTTGCTTTATATCCCTATCCTCTCTGATTCCTCGCAGGTTTTTAAATTGCATAATAATCACCTCATAATTATTATGCGATATCTGTAATAAAGATATTGACATTTATCTGTAATACAGATATAATAGTTGTGTAAGTTGCCATAAATCACATTTGCAATATATTCATCATTAATGATTGTAAATATGATATGGTTATGTTACAATATATATAATAAGACAATTAAATGAGGTGTGAAGAATGAATTCAAACAATCAGATTAAAAATTCGGAAAACAATTCTGCTCCCGCTGAAAGCCGAAAGAAAAACTTTTTTTCCTTACATAAAAAAAGAGTTATTATTTCAGCAGTTTCCTTGGTGGTTGTTGCTTGCATTATTTTTGTCATTTTAAAATTTGTCTTGCCGGATAATAAAAACAACACACCCAAATCACCTACTGTTGCCGATAATTATTCCAAAGCTTTAGAATTAATAGATAAGCATGAATATAGCGAAGCTTATAGTCTTTTGGTGGATTGCGGAGACTATAAGGACAGTAAAAAAATACTGCAAGGCTTCTTTGTGACTTATGAAAAAGAAGAGTTTTCTAATTACAATATGTACGGTGTTTTAGATTATAACTATTCAACCAACTATAAATATATTTATGATAAAAACGGAAATCTTGCACAGATTGATTGGTATGATGATTCGAATAAATTATGTCAATCAACCGAGCTTGATTACCATGAAAACGGTACTTTATCGCATATCTCACACTATGACCATCTAAACGCCTCCGCGTTTCTAACCGAAACCAAATATGATGAATATGGCAATATAATATCCGTATACGATTATGATGATTATTCAAATAATAGTGTAACCAACATAAGTTATGACTATGATGACAAAGGCAATATACTTCGCAAAACAGAATATTGTGGTTACAACCAAGTTATTAGCGATACTGAGTATGAATACGACCAAAAAGGCAATTTAACCATTAAAACTGAACATAACCCCGAAAGCAGACTTGCAAAGAATGTATATAAATATGAATATGACTCAGATAATAGATTAGTTCTTGAAACCCTCAGTTATGAGCACAGCTTTGAAACTTATGAGGAAGTCTATAAATACGAATACGAATACAATAAAGATGGCAATTTAACCCGTGTTATTTTAAATGATGATATTACAATAAGTGAGATTGAATACGATGAAAATGGCATTATCACATTTAAAAATGATTACTCTAAGAACGGATTATTAACAAACGAGATCACGTATGAAAACGGCATTATAAAAAGTGAAAAGTTTTATAATGAAGACGAAATCTTAACATCTGAAAAAGAATATGAAAACAATAATTTGATTCTGGAATTCACATATTCAGAGGATGGCAAAGTATCAGTCCGAAATGAATACGAGTATAACAAAAAAGGAAATGCAACTCTTCATACCATTACCTCCTATGGTGAAGAATTAACTACCAAAAGCATTTTTAGTAATCCAATTATTATCTATAACCCCAAAAACATCGAAATTCTAAGCGATTTGCTAAACGGAGCTTTATTCCATTCGGTTTTGTAGTGTTATTTAATAAAGATATCAAAAGATTAAAAAAGCGGAAGAAATTTTCTGAACCGCCCCAATTTGTGCGGACAGCACAAAAAAGTGCTCTATGGTAGTGAAAATTAAATTTTAAGCAATATACTGACTTCGTTTTTCGAGCGGAGTCAGTTTTGTTTTAAGTTGTATGCGTTGGTTATTGTAGAAATG
>JAZTXU010000087.1:0-6362 GCA_045636565.1 Acutalibacteraceae bacterium | reverse complement strand
CCTGCTTTAATGCGATTTCGGTGTAATTTGAAAATCCCTTTTTGCCCCTCAAATACGAATAAACTCCGCAGTCGCTGTTTAGGTTGATATCGCCTATTGTTTTTGAATTAAACTTTCCCTCTAACTGCCCTGGGGCTCCCGAATTTCCCTTTTCCACATCCACAATTTCGGCAGTTACCAATTCACCCGAGTTAAGATTTAAAAGTTCGCCTGTTTCATCATCACAGATTCCATGCCCGAGTCCACAGATAACATTTGTGGCGGGACTGTAAAATGTAAGGGTGCCAATACCCGCCGAACTGTCCTTTATCCAGATTCCGATTTTATAAGAATCTGTTTCGCTTGACAATACCGCTTTGAGTTTTTTAGTGATTTTTTTATTATTCCGGCTGATTAAAAATTTCATTTCTTTACCGCTGGAATTTTCAACTATTTCACTTAAATCCTCGTTTGAATAAATTTTTTTACCGTCAACCGAAATTATATAATCTCCTTTTTTGATTCCTGCCGATTTTGCGGGATTTTTCACACCGTTTTTGGTGTTTACCTCGCTGATATCGCTGACTAAAACACCATTTGTGTAAAGTTTCATACCGAACGGTGTGCCGAGCACCGCCACATACATTTCATCAACGACCTCAACTTTCACACTTGTAACAGGTATAATTCCAAAAAGTTTTAGACCAACATCATATTCCTCACCTATTGTACTAAGGCTTGACCCCGTAACTTTACTTCCTTTGTAAACCGCCGTTACGGGTATGGGGGTTTCAATATAAAAAGCATCGCCCTTTTTGATTTTATATTCTAAGTCAATACTGTTTCCCGTAAATATTATAGCCGCAAAAATAAATATGCAAAACAATGTCAGCACACAAAAAATACTTTTAATTAAAATACGCGCAAACTTCAATGAGTTTCCCTCCTCATAGATAGAATGCGCGTTTTTTGTTATTTTAATAATTACAATTTAAACCTAAATCGTTTTCAATGATTAATAATCTATTATATTTTGCAACTCTGTCTGTTCGACAGGGAGCACCCGTTTTAATTTGACCTGAATTTACCGCAACTGCAATATCTGCAATGGTGGTATCCTCTGTTTCTCCCGAACGATGAGAAATCACCGTTCTGTATCCGTTCTTGTGCGCCAATTCAATCACATCAAGTGTTTCGGTTAAGGTGCCAATTTGATTAGGTTTTACGAGAATCGCATTTCCTGCACCCTCTGTGATTCCTTTTTTCAGCCTTGCGGTGTTGGTTACAAACAAATCATCACCAACGAGTTGAACGCCTGACAGCGCACTTGTGAGTTTCTTCCAGCCCTGCCAATCTTCTTCCGCTACACCATCCTCAATAGAAATTATAGGATATTTTTCGCAAAGTTCTTTATAATAAGTTATGAGCTCATCGGCCGTTTTTGTGACATTTCTCTTTGGCAAAGTGTAAACACCGTTTTTATACCATTCGCTTGAAGCCACATCCAAAGCAATTTTAATATCGTTTGTGGTGTAACCTGCTTTCTTGATAGCCTCGATAATAAGCTCTATCGCCTCTTCGTCCGAGCTTAAATTTGGTGCAAATCCACCCTCGTCGCCCACACCCGTACTCATATTTCGCGATTTTAAAACCGCGCCCAAAGTGTGGTAAATTTCACTGCAGATGCGAAGTCCCTCACAAAAACAGGGCGCAGTTACGGGAATTATCATAAACTCTTGTATATCGATATTATTAGAAGCATGCGCGCCACCATTTAAAATGTTCATCATGGGCCGAGGTAATGTTTTTGCGTTTGCGCCGCCGAGATATCTGTAAAGCGGCAATTTTAATGATGTTGACGCCGCATGAGCCACCGCCAAAGACACCGCCAAAATTGCATTTGCACCAAGGCGTGATTTATTTTCTGTACCGTCAAGACTAATTAAAATTTCATCAATTTTTCTTTGGTCGGTTGCATCTTTTCCGTTTAAAGCTGCACAAATTTCGTTATTTATGCCCCAAACCGCTTCTTTAACCCCTTTACCAAGATAGCGCTTTTCATCTCCGTCGCGCTTTTCATGAGCCTCAAATTCACCGGTTGAAGCCCCTGATGGAGCAATTGCAAAACCCACACTGCCATCACTTAAAGTTACCCTTGCACCTACCGTTGGATTACTTCTTGAATCAAGAAGTTCAAAACCTTCAACCTTTATAATATTCTTATCACACATAAAATCACCTTAAATTAAATTTTTTAATATTGTTTCCATATTTTTAAAAATTATAATTCGGTTTTTGATTTTTCATATTCACTTGGAGTTACTCCAGTTTTCTTTTTGAAGACAGTGCTGAAATATTTAACATCCGAAAAACCCGAAAGATTTGCCACTTGAGAAACTGAATAATACCCCGATTTTAAAAGACTGCAAGCACGGTTAATCCTTAAATCTGTAAGTGCTTTAAGTGGTGAAATTTTATACTTAAATTTGTATATTTTTCTGAAATAAACTTCGCTAACATTACATTTTTCTGCCAATTTCTTAATTGTAAGTTCGGGGTTATCAAAATATCTGTTCATATAAATTACGCCGTTCTGCAAAAGTTCGGTTTTTTTATCATACGATTTCTCGCCTTTTTTTTCAATATTTTCAAAAATCGTATAAAGCAATGCAGTGCATCGACTTTTATATCCTGTTTTGCGTTTTTGCCATTCTTCTTCAATGTTTATAAATAAATCGGCAAAAAGTTTATAATTTTCAGGAACAAAACTTGTGAATTTTCCGCATTTATTACCATATTCGTTAAGGTGCAGAATAATTATTTCTTCCTTTTCACTGTGAGTTTCGAAATCTATACCGCTTGGAATATATGTAATACTGCCCTCGTTTGCGTAAACTTTATTATTTTCATCATATTCAAAGACGCTTTTACCGGAAATTCTGAAAGCAAGTCCCGAAAAATCTCGCGCTTTTGTGGATATTGTACCCGCTTTTCGGTTCACTCGGAACACATCATCTATAATAAATCCCTTATTTTCAAAAAACATAATTTTCACCCAATTATCATTTTAACATATTTTGTTTCGAAATTCAAACCTTTTATATCGTTTTTTGAGTTTACTTTATTACTTTTTTATGATAACCTTAAAGCATACTGAACTTCTGAAAGGAATGTATTTATGATTAGAAAAGTTTATTCCACCTACGATGAATTCAACTTGCAGAATACCGAACTTGGCACCAATCTTCCCACAAGTGAAGATATTTCGGTTTTGGGTGAAAAATATATAATCGGCAACAAGATAATTCCAAACCGCCTTACTTGCCAAGCAATGGAGGGGTGTGATGGAACAATTGATGGTTCGCCCGACGAACTCACAAAAAGGCGTTATGATCGTTTGGCCCGCGGCGGTGCAGGAATTATTTGGTTTGAAGCAACCGCAGTTTTAGAAGAAGGCAGAGCAAATCCCCGCCAACTTTACATAACAGAAAGTAATATTGATGACTTTAAAAGACAGGTTGAAGCAATAAAAGAAACCGCATTAAAAGAAAATGGATACGAACCCATTGTTATTATGCAAGCAACCCATTCCGGCAGATATTCAAAACCTGAGGGTATCCCCGCTCCCCTTATTGCATATAACAATCCCATTTTTGAAAAAGATAACCTGATTTCCTCTGACAGAATCGTAAGCGATGAATATTTAGACAAAGTTAATGAAGCACTCATAAACGGCTCGGTTTTAGCCGAAAAAGCAGGGTTTGACGGAGTTGATATTAAATGTTGCCACCGATATTTGAATTCCGAATTGCTTTCAGCATTTGAGCGAGATGGTAAATATGGCGGAACACTTGAAAACAGAACAAGGCTTTTGCGCGAAAGCGTTAAGGGCGCAATTGAAAGTTGTTCAAAAGATTTTATCGTTTCTTCAAGACTAAATGTTTATGATGGTTTTCCCTATCCTTACGGATTTGGAGTGAATCAAAATGATGGCTTGAAATTTGACACAACCGAACCCGAATGGCTTATTAAAGAACTTTATGGTTACGGTGTGAGACTACTTAATATTACAATGGGCAACCCATATTTCAATCCCCATGTAAACCGCCCGTTTGCACAAGGTGGTTATATAACCGAAGAACATCCGCTTGAGGGTGTAAAAAGAGTGCTTGAAGGTACTGCAACACTTAAAAAACTTGTTCCCGAAATGGCAATTATTTGCTCTGCCGTTTCTTATTTGGGTGTTGCCGCTCCAAAAGTTGTTTCGGCTTATATTAAAGAGGGCAGATTTGATTTTGCAGGCTTTGGAAGAACAATTTTTGCTTACCCTGATTTTGCAAATGATATACTTAAAAACGGATTTATGGATAAAAACAAAATCTGCATTTGCTGTTCAAAATGCACCGAGATAATGAGAACTACCGGCGGAACTCCGGGCTGCGTTATAAGAGACAGAGATGTGTATCTTCCTATCTATAAAAAACAATGTATGGAGGGTTAAAACCAAGTGTTCAGAAAATGGTTAAATGAAAACAAACTAGAAAGCTATGATTTTTCGGGCGAAATTTTACCCAAAGCCCAAAACCGCGAATTTTGGGACAGATTTTGTGACGAAAAATATATTAATAAGGCTGAAAGCTATTTAAACTTTAATTGGCCTTTAATTAAGGCTTCAGATTATATTGCATTCAGTAAAACCGGCAACCGTTCAAGACAGGAAACTCCCCATTTTACAAGAAGAATGGCTCTTTGCCATTTGGTTATAGGAGAGGTATTAGAGCATAAGGGCAGATTTATACCCGATATTGTGGATGGTCTTTTTCTTATTTGTGAGGAATCCTTCTGGGGTCTTTCTGCACACAAGCATCCCGAAACCAGAACAGATGAAAACCTACCTGATGTAACGGTGCCATATATAGATTTATTTGCAGCCGAAACTGCCGCTACTGTTACTTTAACATATCATCTGCTTTATGATGAATTAAGTGAATACTGCCCCGAAATACTTACCCGTATTGAAAATGAGCTAAATTTCAGAATCGTAACACCCTATCTTACAAGATATGATTTTGTATGGATGTGCCGTATGGGAGACTGGCTTATTGATAACTGGAATCCTTGGATAATCTCAAATCTCCTCACAGTTTTTCTTTTATTTGTTAAAAATCCGCTTTCTTTAACAAACGGAATAAAGAAAATGCTTTACGAAATCGAAGGCATTTATAACACTTATCCGCTTGACGGCGGTTGTGATGAGGGCTCTACCTATTGGGGTGTTTCTGCAGGAGCTATGTTTGAGTTTTGTGAGCAGATGTATCTTGCAACAGGCGGAAAAATGAACTTCTTCACCGATGAAATAATTCAAAATATTGCAAAATACGAATACCGCGCTTACATTGGTAATGGATATTTCGTAAATTTTGCAGATGGCACCAACAAGCTTACGCTGAATGTGAATTACATAATGTATAAGTACGGAAAACGCATAAACGACCAGAAGCTTTCTTCGCTTGCCAAGGAAATTTATAATCACAGAAAAAACGAAAAAGATGTTGCAATAAACGTGGTGTTTGACTGCGAAACAAAGCTTCGCCGAATGATATTTGATTTGATTTACGAAAATGAAATTAAAAATCAGCCTGATTTTATGCCTGATGAGGCTTGCGTTTTAGAAAACACCGAAAATGCTTTTGTTAGAAACGAAAAATGGTATTATGCAGCAAAGGGCGGTCATAACATTGAACGCCATAATCACCACGATGTTGGAAGCTTTATGGTATATTTTGATAACACTCCCCTGCTTATTGACCCAAGCTGCGGCACCTATACAAAGCAAACCTTTTCAAAGGACCGCTATAAAATATGGACTATGCAATCCGCATGGCATAATCTGCCCGTTATAAACTCATATGAACAAATAGGCGAATATTCCGAAGGCGGCGGTGCCCACAATAAGGCAGATACATTTGTTTTAAACGGCAAAACCACAGAAATATGCTTTGCCAAGGCTTATCCTGAAAATGCAGGAATCAAAAAGCTTTCAAGAAGCATTTCGGCAACAACTACCGGTATTGAAATTACCGATATTTTTAGCTTTGAAAATTCAAAAAACACAGTAAGTGAACATTTCATTACGCCTTTTGAGGTTGAAATTGCAAACAATAAGGCTATTATAGGAAAAAGATTTATTTTAAAAGCCAATATAAATGGTGATTTTTCCCTTGATTATGTAAGCTTTGAGGGTGATACCAAGCTTATCAACTGCTGGCAGACCGAGGGACTCAACCGCATTAAATTTGATTTTTCAACAACCGATAACAGTGAAATAACATTTACTTTAAAGGAGATTTGATTATGAAAAAAATAGCCTTAGTAACAGGAGT
>JAZTXU010000086.1:0-10615 GCA_045636565.1 Acutalibacteraceae bacterium | reverse complement strand
TTGGATTTTATTATAATCCCCACCACACATCTTCATTTTAACGGCTTTACTATTAAAACTGATGACGGAAAAACTCCAGAGAGAAGAGCAGAACTTTGGGTGGAAAGATTAGAATTTGTTTTAAATCAGGATTTACCCTTCCATAAAATTGGAATCGCGCATTTATCCTGCTGTCTTATGGCACCTGGTTCGAGAGAGTTTTTCTTAGAAACCTTAAAATGTATTCCCGAAACCGAAATGGAAAGGCTGTTTAAAAAAGCTGCAGAGCTTGGTGTGGGAATTGAGCTTAACGGCGGCGATTTCAGAAATGAGCTGGAGTCCCCCGATTTAGAGCTTATTTTAAAAATGTTCCGCATTGCCAAAGCTATGGGCTGCAAATTCTATTTCGGAACGGATGCCCACAGCGAAAACGGCTACAAGGGCTCAAGAGAAATGTTTGAAAAATTAGTTGATTTATTAGAACTTACCGAAGAGGATAAGTTTATTTTAAAATAAAAATTTATAAGGAGAGAAAACAATGGAAAGCTATAAAAGAGAATTTATACAGTTTTTAGAGGGTGCAGGTGTTTTAAAGTTTGGTGATTTTACCGCTAAATCAGGTAGAAAAATCCCTTATTTCATTAATGCCGGCGATATTAAAACAGGCGAACAGATTTGCAAATTAGGTGAGTTTTACGCAAAGGCTTACTTTGAAAAGGTTGGAAATAAAAAGACCGTTCTTTACGGCCCCGCTTACAAGGGTATTCCGATTGCAGTATCTGTTGCAGTGGCTTTGGCTAAAAATGGTCTTGATGTACCATTCTTCTTCAACAGAAAAGAAGAAAAAGACCACGGCGAAGGCGGCGTGTTTGTAGGTTATAAGCCTCAAGCTGGTGAAGAACTCGTCATCGTTGAGGATGTTATCACCGCAGGCACCGCAATCCGTGAAAGTATGGAAATTTTATCTGGTCTTGAGGGCGTAAAGGTTGCCGCAACCTTCGTTATGGTTGACCGCAAGGAAAAAGGCAAGACCGATAAGAGCGCAATGGCAGAGGTTGGCGAGGAGTTCGGTTTCCCCGTATATTCTGTTGTTGATGTTTACGATATTATTGAATACCTCGAGGAAGACGAGAAAAACCGCGAGAATGTTGAAAGAATTAAGAATTATCTCGCAGTTAACGGCGCAAAGAATTAATTTTCGATGAAAATTAATTCAGTGAAGAGTGAAAAGTGAAAAGTGAAGAGTTAATGTGTCGGCGCTGCCGACAGTTATATAAAGTGCCATAGGCACACCTTAATTATTCATTATTCATCATTCGTTTATATTATCGATTTAGAATTTAATCGAAAGGGATTTAAGAATGAGAAGTTTAATTGATATTTTAGAGCTATCATTAACAGAATTAGAAGAGCTTTTGGCGGTGGCTGATGATATTATCGAAAATCCTCAAAAATATGCTCACAAGTGTGACGGCAAAAAGCTCGCCACCTTGTTTTTCGAGCCTTCAACCCGTACACGACTAAGTTTTGAAGCGGCTATGTATGAGCTTGGCGGTAATGTTTTAGGTTTTTCAGAGGCGCAAAGCTCCTCTGCCGCAAAGGGCGAAAGTGTTGCCGATACCGCTAAAACCGTTAGCTGTTATGCAGATATCATCGCAATGCGCCACCCCAAAGAGGGCGCACCCCTGGTGGCTGCTATGAACGCAAGCGTTCCCGTAATCAACGCGGGTGATGGCGGTCACAACCATCCAACACAAACCTTGGCAGATTTGCTTACAATCCACCGCGAAAAAGGCCATTTTGATAATCTTACCGTTGGCCTTTGCGGTGACTTAAAGTTCGGCAGAACTGTTCATTCGCTTATCGCGGCGCTTAAACGCTACAATAATGTGAAATTCGTTTTCATCTCACCAAATGAGCTCAAAGTGCCCGATTATGTTAAGTCTTCTCTTGAAAAAGAGGGTATAGAATATAGTGAAACCACCGATTTGGAATCGGTTATGCCGACACTTGATATTCTTTATATGACCCGCGTTCAGCGTGAGCGTTTCTTTAACGAGGAAGAATATCTCCGCCTTAAGGACAGTTATATTTTAACCCCCGAAAAGCTCGAAAATGCAAAATCCGACCTTTCGATTCTTCATCCGCTGCCGAGAGTAAACGAAATCAGCGTGGCTATTGATAACGACCCGCGCGCTTGCTACTTTAAGCAGGTGCTAAATGGCAAATACATGAGAATGGCGCTTATTCTCAAGCTTTTGGAGGTAGAATAATGACAGTTGATGAAATTAAAAACGGAATTGTTCTTGACCATATAACCGCGGGAAAGGGCATGAAGATTTACAGCCTTTTGGGGCTTGATAAATTAGAGTGCGCGGTGGCGCTTATCTGTAATGCAGATTCAAGAAAAATGGGCAAGAAGGATATCATTAAAATTGATGCTGATATCGATCTTGATACCGATATCATAGGCTATGTTGACCCCGATATTACCGTAAATGTAATTAAAGACGGTAAAAATGTTGAAAAAAAGACTATTGAGCTTCCCGAAAAGCTCACTAATGTGATTATTTGCAAAAATCCCCGTTGCATTTCGGTTACAGAGCAGGAATTACCGCAGGTATTCACTTTGGCAGATAAGGAAAATCGCGTTTATCGTTGTCTTTATTGCGAAACAAAAGCAAAATAAGGGTGTAGGAATTGAAAAATAAAGAAATCATAAAAAATATAAAGCTCTATTTGTTCGATATGGACGGTACCCTTTATCTTGGTAGCCGTCTTTATCCGTTTACAAAGGAACTGTTAAAAACCATTCGCGAAAATGGTGCAAATTATCTTTTTATAACCAATAATTCTTCAAAAAGTGTTATTGATTATGTGAAAAAACTTGAAAGTATGGGAATTGATGCTTGCTATGAGGATTTTTATACCTCATCGCAGGCTACTGCCTATTATCTTAAAAAGCATCATAACGGCAAAACCCTTTATGTTTGCGGAACTGAATCCTTAAAAACCGAACTTAAAAGCTGCGGTTTTGAAATCACCGAGGATTTAGACAAAACCGAGTGCATCGTTATGGGCTTTGATACCGAGCTTACCTTTAAAAAGCTTCACGATGTTTCAAAATTGTTGCTAACCCGCGAAAATATTCCCTATATTGCAACCAACCCCGATTATGTTTGCCCCACCGAATTTGGCAGCGTGCCCGATTGCGGAAGCGTTTGCGATATGCTTTATAATGTATCTAAAAGAAGACCGATTTTTATCGGCAAGCCTGAACCGTTAATGCCCGAGCTTGCAATGGAAAAAATGGGTGTGGAGCCTGAAAAAACTTGTGTTGTGGGTGACAGAATTTATACCGATATTAAGAGTGGAATAAACGCAGGTACTGTAACAGTTTTGGTGCTTAGCGGCGAAACTACCAAGGAAATTCTTGATGAATCTCCCGATAAGCCCGATTTTGTTATGGATTCGGCAGAGGAAATTCTCAATATCTTAAAAGGGTGAGAGTATGATAACCAAAATCATAAACGGAAAAATAGTTTTAGCCGATAAAATTTTAACCGATAGCTATATTTATTTTGAAGATGGAAAAATCACCGCGGTAACAAGCGAAAATTTACCCGCAGACCGTGAAATTGATGCAAAGGGTAACTTTGTGTCTGCAGGGTTTATCGATGTTCATTGTCACGGTGGCGGCGGATATGATTTTATGGATGGCGGCGTGGATGCTATAATAAATGCCGCAAATTTCCACCTAAAAACGGGCACAACCTCAATTATGCCCACCTCACTTGCCTGCTCAACCGAGGTTTTAACCCGATTTTTAGAGGTTTTGCGCGAGGCAAAGAATTCTGAAAAATTGCAGGGCACGATTCTCGGTGCTCATTTGGAAGGCCCGTATTTTTCTCAAAAACAGGCAGGCGCACAAAATCCTGATTACATAATTCCACCTAAAAAGGGCGATTACGAAATGATTCTTCGCAATTTTGGTGATATCATCTGCCGCTGGAGCTTTGCTCCCGAGCATGAGGGCAGCGAAGAATTTTGCGAAGCGTTAGTTAAGGCAGATGTTTACCCCTCTGTCGGTCATAGCGATGCTACATATAAGGATATAAAAGCAGTTTACGACAAGGGCTGTAAGACAGTTACCCATTTATATTCGGGAATGTCTACCATTACCCGTGAGGAGGGTTACCGCAAGTTAGGTGTGATTGAAACCGCCTATTTATTAGATGAAATGATGGTTGAAATCATTGCCGACGGCAAGCATTTACCTGCCGAGCTTCTTAAAATGATTGTGAAATGCAAGGATAATGATAAAATTTGCCTTGTTACCGATGCAATGCGTGCCGCAGGAACAGATGTAAAGGAATCGTTTTTGGGAAGAACAGGCGAAGAAATGGCTTGCATTATTGATGATGATGTTGCAAAGCTGCCCGATAAATCAGCATTTGCAGGAAGCATTGCCACCACCAACCGATTGGTTAGAACAATGGTGAAAGAAGCAGGTCTCAGTGTTGAGAAAGCGGTTGCAATGATAACCGAAGTGCCTGCACGAATATTTAATTTGCAGGGCAAGGGCGCGTTAAAACAAGGGTTTGACGCAGATATTGTAATTTTTGACGATAATATTGATATTAAAAAGGTTATCGCCAGAGGTAAGGAAATATTTTGATTTTTCAAATAAAGAAAGTGGATACACAATAAAAAGTGTATCCACTTTCTCGTTTGGCGACTAAAGAAGTTTGCGTTTTTATAAAAATAAAAAAGGTGTGTATAGCCGAAGCCACACACACCGAAAAATGCATAGCTCCAACTTGCTACCACACAAAGTCTTTCGTCTTTCACCAGGAAATGCGAAATAAGAGCCTGCATTTTTACCAAAATAAAAAAACAGTCCCTGATAAAAGACAATATTAACTTTGTGTGGTATGTATATTATATCATTCTTTAAAATTAAAATCAATAATAAATTAACAATTTATCGGTGGGTTGAAAATTTCAAAATAAATCAATGGGATAATTGTACATATCAAACGTTTTTAAATAGTGTCGCAGACACAATACCTTTTCACTATTCACTATTACCTATTACTTAAAAAACGAAGTTAAAATTCATCTTTGCCTGCGGACAGTCGGGGACGCCTGTCCCTACAAAATGAAAATTTACATATCGAATATTTTTAAATAGCGTCGCAGACACCGAAATTACGCATTCTCCCTCAGTCTCGCTTCGCTCAACAGCCGCTGACGGCGGCGGTCTCCCTTTGTCACTTCGTGACATTTCCCTCACACCGTGAGGGAATCAACCCTCCCGGAGGGAGCCTTTGGATTAATCAAATTAATATTGAAAATGGGTACACAGTTTTAAAAGTGTACCCGTTTTCTTTTAGTTCGCGACAAATCGAAGTTTGCATTTTTATAAAAATAAAAAGGTGCGCATAGCCGAAGCCACACACACCGAAAAATGCATAGCTCCAACTGTCGCCAAACAGAAAATCTAACATAAACCCAATAAGTGTATGCAGAAAAGAGCATTTGCATTTTTACCAAAAAAATACAAACACCTATCGAGCTTCCAATATTAAATTTTCTGTTTGGCAAAAGTATTATATCATTCTTTAAAATCAAAATCAATAATAAATTGCAATTTATATGGGAGTTAATTTGGAAAAAAGCCTTCCCCAGCGGGGAAGGTGGCACGAGGAACGAGTGACGGATGAGGAGATAACCGTTTGAACTCTGCTAAATTTTCTCTCCTCATCCACCAACATTCGTTGGTCGACAGACCCGTCCCCCTTTGTCGCTTTGCGACATTTCCCCCACACAGTGGGGGAATCTTCCCCTTCCCCGCTGGGGAAGGCTTTCTTACGATACAATTTACTCCCGATAAATTACAATTTGTTGATGAGTTTTTTGGTATATCGTAGGGTCGACCCTGTGTGGTCGCATGCTTACGCTACCTCGACTGTCCGTTAAATTTAATCTTTGCTTGCGGGCAGTCGAGGACGCCTGCCCCTACGGCATGTTAATTGACATTGCGTAGGGGCTGATGTCCACATCAGCCCGTAAAAAACACATAGAAATCCTCGGGACGATGTAGGCATCGTCCCCTACGATATATCAAAAAAATCCCCCTCGCCCCGCAGGGCATATCGAGTGCGGAGCACATATCGAGCGACTTAAGGCGCATATCGAAAATCCCGATAGGGATTTATATCGAGAGTGAGACATCTGTCTCACTCATAAACTAAAATTTATCCACACATCTTCCCAGCGGAGCGAATATTCAGCAAAGAATAAAAGCACCACGGAATGCCTCGGCGGCACGCGATAAACTATAATTTGAAACAATTATCAAACACAAAAGCCACCGATTTAATCGGTGGCTTTTACGTTAATTATAAATCTTAATTAAAGTTTATATGCATTGGGGAGGTTGCAGATATTCTGTGTATCAAATACAACCTTATCAGCCAAGAGGTTCATATTTTCCTTAATCTCATCATGCTTAACCATAATGATAACAAGGTCAACATCGTTGAGGAATTTGTCAAGGTCATGATACTGATTCTCAACAATATCCTCTGTGATGAAGGGGTCGTAAACCTTTAAAGGCTCAGCCAAATGCTCTTTCTGAGCGTCGAGAAGCTGAAGTGTGGGGCTTTCACGGTAATCGTCAACATTCTCTTTATAGGTGAGACCGTAAAGACCAACGCGCTTGTAATCGGTAAGACCCTTTTCCTTCATCATTTCAGCGGTGCGCTTGAGCACGAAAGAAGGCATTGAAGCGTTCATATACATTGATTCGCCGATAACCTTTGTAAGCTCGGGGAAATCGCCTACCAAGAACCAAGGGTCAACAGAAATACAGTGGCCGCCAACACCGGGGCCGGGGCTTAAAATATTTACGCGGGGGTGCATATTACAGATTCTGATAATCTCATAAACATCCATACCTGCGTGTGAACAGATTTTTGCAAGTTCGTTTGCGAAAGCAATATTTACTGCTCTGAATGTGTTTTCAACAACCTTGGTCATTTCAGCGCTCTTAATATCAGTAACAATTACATCACCATCGGTAGTCTTTCTGTAAATTTCAGCAACCTTTTCGCCGATAGCCTTATCATCAGCACCGATAGTTCTTGAATTGTGCTGTAATTCGTAAACCATATTACCGGGGATAATTCTTTCGGGAGCGTGTACCAAGTGAACCTTTTTATTGATAATGGGCTTAACAAATGCATCAATAGTTCCGGGAGAAACTGTTGATTCAATAACGATTATACTGTCTTCCTTACAAACGCTGAGTACAGTTTCGGTAGCCTTTACAACATAAGAAGCGTCAACCTTTTTGCTGAAACTATCATAAGGTGTGGGAACAGAAACGATATAAACATCTGCATCTGCATATTCGGTAGAGAAGGTAAGATTACCGCTATCAACCGCTTTGAAGAAAATATCCTCAAGTCCTTCTTCTTTGAAGGTGATTTGCTTTTTCTGCAAAGTCTCCACGATTGATTTGTTATAATCGGTTCCGATTACATTAAAGCCTGCATTTGCCATTGTAATAGCGGTGGGAAGACCGATATAACCTAAGCCTACAACATTGATTTTCATAATTTTCACAATTCCTTTCATTGTTTGCTTTTAAATATTTTTTCACCTATGCGGTGGAATCTATTATGCTATTTTGGCGTAACTATCCTCATATTTGTGAATAAGGAATATGCCGATTGTCAATAAAACCAAGCCCATTAAGAACCAACAAAGCAAGAGGATATAGTTAGGAAATTCACCGTAAAAAAAGCATTTTCTGAACTGATGAATGATTGCTGCAATGGGATTGCAGGTAATCATTATTGTGCTGTAAGGTTTTGGGATTCTTGCGCTTATATCATAGAAAATGCCTGAGAAATAAAATAAGAATCTGAACACAATTCCCGTGATGTTTGCAAGGTCCTCAACAAAAACACCGAAATGCAGAAGAATTGATCCCATTCCGAGTGCTACTGTATAAAGCGGAATAACAACTAACGGGAAATTGAGCATTTGCAAGGTATAAGGAACCTTGAATATTATCATAAGTATTAAAATAAGGAAGAATGAAATCATAAACTTAAATAAATACACAAATGATTTAGATATTAAGAATATATATTTCGGGATATAAACCTTATTTATGATACCGATGTTATTTTTAACCGTTTTAACGCTGTTTGTAACTATGCGGTTAAATAAATCCCACGCGGTAAGACCGATAAACACAAACACGGGGAACCCGGGTTGACTGTTACCGAAAACAACAACCACAACAAATGTGTATATAAGCATAAAGAACAGTGGGTCTAATATCCACCATATCCAACTGAGATATGAGTTTGCGATTTCAGACTTGAGTTCGGCTTTTGCTTGGTAAATAGCATATTTATTATGCTTTTTAATGTTCTCTAAAAAGTTTTTTTTCAAATCCTAACCCCCTGTCATCTGAACTGTCTCATAAACATACCGTAATGGTTAATAACGGTTTTTGGGTCACCCATTTCTTTAACTTCGCCTTCGTGAAGCCACAGAACTTCATCGCAAAGTTCCAGAAGAGTGCTTGTACTGTGTGAAACAATTACAACGGTGCGGTTTTCATCTGCGATTATTTCGCGCATTTTTTTGCCGCTTTTTTCTTTGAATTGAATATCGCCAACGCTTAAAACTTCATCTATAAGCATAATATCGGTTTCAAGAAGGGCGGTTATAGAAAAGGCAAGTTTTGAATACATACCGCTGGAATAGGTTCTTACGGGCTTATAAATAAAATTGCCAAGGCCCGCAAATTCAATGATTTCAGGTATTTTTGCGCGGATTTGTTCCTCGGTAAATCCCATAAGAAGACCGGACAAAATAATGTTTTCAAAACCTGTGAGTTTATTTTGGAAGCCTGCTCCGATTGACATTAACGATACGGA
Organism: Acutalibacteraceae bacterium; assembly: GCA_045636565.1. Lineage (GTDB taxonomy): Bacteria > Bacillota > Clostridia > Oscillospirales > Acutalibacteraceae > UBA737. The sequence continues at coordinate 1,673 of JAZTXU010000086.1, read as the reverse complement.
ATTTCCCTTTAAATCAATGCTTCCGCTATCGGGAGAGAAAATTCCCGCAATGGCGCGGAGCATGGTGGATTTACCGCTTCCGTTTTTGCCCACAATGCCTAAAATTTTACCCTTTTTAACCTCAAAACTAACGCCCTTTAAGGCTTCAAAGGTTTCGGAACGGTTTAGTTTAAAATGTAAAAGCGACTGCTTAATATTCAATTTTTTAAGTTCCTTGTATTTTACGCATAAATCTTTAACTTCAATAGCGTTTTCCATAAAATCAAGGCACCTCCTTTTAAATGGGTACTAAGCAAGATAATCAAGTAATTTGCTTTGAGATTCTGTGTAATTAAGCCAGATGATTTTATTGTTTGAAAGTTTTTTGTGATATCTTTCAAAGTAATTGGAAGAGGCAAAGCAAATATCAGGATTTTCCCTTATTAACTTGTGCAGAATTATATTATAATTCGGATTATCCACCAAAATAAACAACTTCGTGTTGTATTTTTGTAAACCTTGGTATTTTTTGCGGATAGTTGCTAATTCATCAGGACTTTTTAAAATGTAAGCATAAAAAATCAAATCTGTTTCCGGTGCAGACGATATAAAGGCTTTCGGATTTAACATTCGGTTGACCTTTTTTGCAAGGTTATATAAAAACGGGCTTTTTTTAACCAGACGAATAATTGAATTTATCATTTTGCTCCTCCGTCAAGTGCGTTTTTAATACATTCCCATATAATTGGAAGGTCATAATTTTCCTCAATAAACCGTTTGCTGCGTTCCGATAACTGTTTGTATTCTTCATCATCTTTGTTAAGGGCGATGATTCTTTTTGCAATACAAGAGGGTGATTTCTCAATCACTTCTTCAGGGTAAACGTATTCAATACCGTCCCAATAAATTGCAAGACCAACACCGCCGCTTGCTATTCCCTCGAATGGAGCAATATGGAAACTTTCGGGGAAAGTTTTATCGCTCAAAGACAGGGTATAACCGATACTTTTAAGAAAATCGGTAGTTTTAACCCAGCCCGAATAAATTACAGAATCTGAAAGACCTAAATCTTCAATCTTCTTAAAAACATCAAGGTAATATTTCTTTTGCTCGGGCACATTCCAAGTGTTGGCAAACTCTTCAGGGCGCTTGCCTGCAATATAAAGTTTATAACGGGAATCGTTTTCTTTGAGTTCCTTTAAAATGTCAATCGCTCTGTCAAACCCTTTGAGCATGGGAAGAATACCTATCATACCAATATGGTATTTAAATTCTTCCGTTTTTTCGGTTTTATAACTCTTAACATCAATAAAGTTATTTATAACAGTAACCTTATGGCGCGGAATGTTGAATTGTTCAATAAACTGCTCCTGCCAGTAATAAGCCACGGTTATAAGACAGTCAACATTATTCCAGTTGACCTTTGAGCCGTAATACTTTGCAATTTCAAATTTATGTGCTCTCACAAATAATTTTTGGAAACTGCGCACATTGTTTGAATACCACTGTGCATTAAGAAGCAACCACTCACACCAGATAATATCGGCTTTTTTGAGCAGTTTTTTGCTTTCTTTAACGTTAAGGTAGGTATATTCGGGGTTTTCTTGCACCGTGAGTTCAAATTCCTTTTCAAAATAAGGGAATAAAGGCTTTATGAATTTAAGGTCGTGACCTGAAATCAACAAGCGCATCTT
>JAZTXU010000085.1:0-2739 GCA_045636565.1 Acutalibacteraceae bacterium | reverse complement strand
CGCAAAGGGTATCGGAAATGGTATTTCAATACTCCTTTTCGCAGGTATCTTGTCACGTGGACCTCAGGCGTTCTATATGTTATGGAACTATTTCTTCGAATTGAAGGAATATGTAGCAGTTATAGGTATAATCGTTGTATTCTTAGTTGTAATCGCGTTTGTAGTTTGGATGACTGCTGCAGAACGTAGAATTCCTGTTCAATACGCTAAGCGTGTTGTTGGAAATAAAATGTACGGTGGTCAGAACACCCATATTCCGATTAAGGTAAATATGTCAGGTGTTATGCCTATCATCTTTGCTTCATCAATCTTGATGGTGCCCACAATGATATTAGGTTTCATGGGAAATACAACTAAGGACCCCTCAACCTTCCGTAAGATTCTTGAACTCTTCAGTGTTCAGGGTACATTCTATGCAATTATCTATTTCATATTGATCATCGGTTTTGCATATTTCTATGCAACTATCCAGTTCAATCCTGTTGAAATGGCAAATAATTTGCGTAAAAACGGCGGTGCGGTTCCCGGTATTCGTCCCGGTAAGCCCACATCTGATTTTATTTCCAAAATTTTGTCAAGAATAACTCTGTTAGGTGCTGTATTCCTAAGTGTTATTGCTATTCTTCCTATCGTTATTGGTAATGTTGGTAGTATCAACGTTTCTGTTGGTGGTACTTCGTTACTCATTATGGTTGGTGTAGCCCTTGACATCGTGCGTAGTCTTGAATCTCAGATGATGATGCGTCATTATAAGGGATTCCTTGATTAATAGTTTAAGGAGTAAATGTATGAAACTCATATTATTAGGTGCGCCAGGTGCCGGTAAAGGTACACAGGCGGAGATAATTTCCGAGAAGTACAATATTCCAACCATTTCCACCGGCAACATAATTCGTGCTGCACTTAAAAACGGTACAGAAATGGGACTTAAAGCGAAAGCTTATATCGATGCGGGAAATCTTGTTCCTGATGATGTTGTTATCGGCATCATCAAGGAGCGTTTAGCCGAGGATGATTGCCAGAATGGTTACATTCTTGACGGATTCCCCCGCACAATTCCGCAGGCTGAAGCGCTTGATGAATTAGGCTTTGAGATTGATGCTGCTCTTTCAATCGAAGTTGCAGATGAAGAAATTGTAAAGCGTATGTCAGGCAGAAGAGTTTGCGAAAAATGCGGAGCAAGTTATCATACTGAATACAAAAAGCCGGCAGTTGACGGCGTATGTAATTTCTGCGACGGTGCTCTCGTAATCCGTAAGGATGATGAACCCGAAACTGTTTTAAACAGACTCAATGTTTATCACGAGCAGACCGAGCCGCTTAAAGATTATTACAGAAACTGTGGCAAGCTTTTATGCGTGGAAGGTCAAGAAGAGGTTAAAGATACAACTCGTCTTGTTCTTGCAGCGTTGGAGAATTAAGGTATGATAGTGCTTAAAACCGGCAGTGAGCTTAAAATTATGAAACAAGCTTGCGCTATTGCGGCCGGCGCATTACAAACAGCAGGCGAGGCGGTAAGGCCGGGCATCAGCACGGCTGAGATTGATAAAATTGCGGAAGATTATATCCGCTCTCACGGTGGGGAACCTAATTTTAAAAATTATAATGGTTTTCCTGCCACCGCCTGTATATCTATAAACAACGAGGTTATTCACGGCATTCCGACGGCAAAGCGTATACTTCAAGAAGGCGATATAGTAAGTATTGACCTTGGTGCGAAGTTCGGCGGATACCACGGCGATAATGCTGCCACTTTCGCTTGCGGAAACATTTCCGATGAAGCGAAGCGGCTGATTGAAACCACCAAAGAGAGCCTTTACGAAGGAATTAAAGCGGCGGTGGTTGGCGGCAGAATCGGTGATATAAGCCACGCGGTGCAGTCGTATGTTGAGGCAAGAGGGTACTCGGCGGTTCGCAAATTTGTGGGCCACGGAATTGGTACCAAGTTGCACGAAGCCCCCGAAGTTCCAAATTACGGAAAACAGGGAAGGGGCCCCCGATTATTGCCCGGTATGACCCTTGCTATCGAGCCCATGATTAACGCGGGCGATTACGATGTGAAGGTTTTATCGGACGGATGGACTGTTTTGACCATAGACGGTTCACTTTCGGCTCATTTTGAGCATACGGTTGCTATAACGGCTGATGGTCCTAAAATTTTAACACTTGTTTGAGGTGTAATATGATAGGACGTGTAGTATGTTCGAAATCGGGACGGGACAAAGGCTATTTTATGGTAGTTGTAAAAGAGGATAATGACTTCCTTTACGTATGTGACGGTAAGGAACGTCCGCTTGAGCGACCTAAAAGAAAGAATGTTAAGCATTTGAGCCTTACAAATACCGTTTTTTGTGAAAACGAGTTCAAAACCAACAAATCACTGAAAAAAGCACTTGCGGTTTACAGAGATTCCGCGGAGTAAAGGGAGGAACCGATATGTCTAAGGAAGACATGATAGAGCTTGAAGGCGTCGTTGTTGAAGCTATGCCTAATGCAATGTTCAAGGTAGAAATTCAGGGAGGACATCAGATTTTAGCCCATATTTCAGGTAAGCTTAGAATGAACTTCATAAGAATCTTACCCGGAGATAAGGTTACTGTTGAAATGTCACCCTACGACTTAACAAAGGGACGTATTACTTGGCGTTCCAAGTAGTGCAGAAAACTGCATTTTAAAATTTTAAGGAGGCATAATCTAATGAAAGTCAGACCTTCTGTTAAAAAGATTTGCGAAAAATGC
>JAZTXU010000084.1:0-6717 GCA_045636565.1 Acutalibacteraceae bacterium | reverse complement strand
GCGGCGCATAAACCTTATGTTGATTTCTTCACACTTTACACTTCGCAGCTTCCTTCGTTTGCAATTAATGGCTATCTTCAGGATATGGATAAAATTGAGACTGTTGACCTTACAGAGGAAAAGTGGATAAAGGGTCAGGTTGATATTGGTGTGTTCGGAAATGCGCATTATTCATTTGCCGCCGAGCAGTATGTACAACCCCAATACTGCATAGTTTTTAACAAGACATTATTTAAAAAGAATGGCTGGACTTTACCTTATGAATATTATAAAAATGATACCTGGACTTGGGAAAATTGTTTAGAACTTGCAAAAAAGGCTACTGATTATAGTGTAGATCGGCTTGGTCTTAGCGGTATGCCTCTTGCATCTTCATCAGTTACAGCATCGTTTGGTGGAGAATTTGCTAAGTTTGATAAAAATGGTAATCCAAGGTTTGTTGGCGATTCAGAAGAATGCAGATTAGCAAATGAATTCCATCGGAATGTAATCAAAAAGCAATATAATATGTACATCCGCAGTAATGAGTCATTTGAAATTGAAATTTATTATCTGAAAGCAGGTAAAAGTGCTATGCATTTTGATCGGCTTTCCTGGATTCGCGAATATCTGACTGACATGAACGATGATTTCGGTATAGTACCTGTTCCTAAGGGTTCTAACGAGAATGGTATTTACTGTTCGCTCCAAGAGGATGTTACCACCACCGTTATGTTAGCTAAAAACCCATTGGCTAATGAAAAGTGTTATGTTTTAAACAAGTTAAACGAACCTTATAAGGGTTATGATGATAACATTATTGCAAGAAGTGAGTATGAAACTTTCTGCCGTGATGAGGAATCTGTGGAATGTCTGCTTGATATGCAGAATAATTACCTCGAGTTTAACCGTGCAATATGGTTTTCAAGTGCTATGGCAGAATACAATAAGGCTATTGGTAATGTAAACTCCGGTAGGTTAACCTTTAATCAAGCTATGAAACAATATAAAGAGACTATACAGTCTAAAATCGATGATATTTACAATTCTTGGAATGAGTAATTTAATTGAGTAATTAATTTAAGGAGATTATCGAGAGAAGATAGAGGTCGGTTCTCCTGTGTTAGGTCTATCGAAACAAATTGAAAGCGGTCGGGCTTATCCCCGACCGCTTTTATGTGATGGCTTTTGGTGTAGAAATTAATAATTTGATATTTAAAAAAATTGTTGCAGATACATTTCATATTTAAAACAATACATACCAATATGTATTAAACGAGTAAAGAGCAGTTTGAAGGCTATATTCCCCTTGAAACTGCTCTTTAAATCTGTCAGACCAAGTATTAATTATCTGTTGTTGTAATCGTTCTTATTCTGGTCGTTTCTCTTGTTCTGGTCGTTTCTGTTTTGGTCATTTCTATTCTGATCGTTTCTGTTCTGGTTGTTCTTGTTCTGATCGTTTTTATTCTGATTATTCTGATTGTTCTGATTCTTATTGTTGTTGATATCCATTAAAAATCACCCCGCTTTCACAATTATTATCTGTAAATGCGGGGTGATTATTCTTTTTTTAAAATTTTAAATATTTAACATTTTTTTAGCGTTTTCATAGGTTGCGTTTAGAATTTGTTCGGTGGTGGTTTCTCTTATCTCTGCAATTTTTTGCGCTGTAAGATATATCATTGCCGAATTATTCGTTTTTGAACGGTAGGGAACAGGGGATAAATACGGTGCATCGGTTTCAAGCAAAATTCTGTCTAACGGTAGCATTTTAACCACATCAGGCAGTTTTTTTGTATTCTTAAATGTGATAACACCGCTAACTCCTATATACATTCCTATTTTCAAAATTTCTTCTGCCATTTCCACACTGCCCGAAAAGCTGTGTACCACGCCTTTTGGCTTGTATTTTTTCAAAAATTGGAGCGTATCGGCGTGGGCTTCGCGGTCATGCACCAAAACGGGGAGGTTTAACTTGTTTGCCAACTCCAACTGTGCGGCAAAAATCTCGTGTTGCAGCGGTTTGTTATCGTCTCGCCAATAATAATCAAGACCTATTTCACCAATAGCCACGCACTTTTTGTTTTGGCAAAGTTTTTCAATTTCGCAAAGGGGAGTATTACTGTCCACATTGCCGGGATGAATACCTGCCGCCGCGAAAACAAAATCATATTTTTCGGCTAATTCGAGCGCCTTTTTTGAAGATTCACCGTCGCAACCGCAGGTGAGTATTCCGCCAACACCGTGCGAGTGTAATTCGGGGAAAAGCTCGTTTTCAATATCCGAAAAGCGCTCATCGTCATAATGTGCGTGTGAATCGAATATTAAAGGCTCTTTTAGTGGAGTTTCGTTTATAAATTCAATCATCTTATTTTGCTACCTGCAGGCACACCGTCAATAAATAATACCTTAACATCATCCTCGGCGCAATCTGCCGCTAAAATCATTCCCTGAGATTCAACACCGCAAAGCTTAGCGGGTTTGAGGTTAGCCACAACCACAACAGTATGACCGATAAGGTCTTCAGACTTATACCATTTTGCAATTCCTGAAGCCACGGTGCGTTCTTTACCGCTACCGTCATCAAGGGTTAATTTGAGAAGCTTTTTAGCCTTGGGAACAGGTTCACAGGTAAGTATTTTTGCCGCTTTAAGCTCGATTTTCGCAAAATCTTCAATGGAAATTTCTGCCAATGTTGTTACATTTGCGGCTTCCTCTGCAGCTTTTGCTTTAGCTTCTTGTTCTGCGGCGATTTCCTCTAATATTTTTTGAGTATCAAGTCTTGCGAAAAGCGGTTTTGCCTCGCCCACAGAGTATTCATTTACCTTGCCAAAGCAAAGCTCATTATTTTCACAGCAAAGCTGAGCCTTAATATTATCACAACTTTCGGGCATAATGGGCATAAGCATAATGCTTAAAAGACGGATACATTCAAGCAAGTTGTAAAGAACAGTCTGCAAACGGTCATGGTTTGCCTCATCTTTAGCAAGTGCCCAGGGTGCGGTTTCATCAATATATTTATTGCAACGCTTTGCAAGAGCCATAATAGCCTCGCAAGCATCGGCATTGTGGTAACTATCCATTAATTTATAGTAGTTAGCAATAGATTCCTCTGCTGCTGAAAGTAATTCCTTATCGCACTCCTCTGTGGAGTTGCCTGCCGATACCTTGCCACCGAAATATTTATTGGTCATAGCAATAGAGCGGTTTACAAGGTTGCCTAAAGTATTCGCAAGGTCAGCGTTGAACTTGGTTATGAAACTTTCATAAGTGAAGGTTCCATCTTGCGCGAAGGGAATTTCAGAAAGCAAGTAATAACGAACTGCATCAATACCGAAGCGCAGGGCTAGTTCATCAGCATAAACTACATTACCCTTTGATTTTGACATCTTATCTTCGCCCACAAGTACCCAAGGATGACCCAAAACCTGCTTTGGTAAAGGAAGACCCAAAGCCATTAAAACGATAGGCCAATAAATTGTGTGGAAACGAACGATATCTTTACCGATAACATGTAAATCTGCAGGCCATAAAGCCTCAAACTTTTCGGTAGAGCCTTCGGGATTATAGCCGATACCCGTGATATAGTTTGAAAGCGCATCAATCCAAACATAGATAACGTGACCGTCATCAAAAGGAACGGGAACACCCCACTTAAATGATGAACGGGATACGCAAAGGTCAGAAAGACCCGGCTTTAAGAAGTTGTTTATCATTTCATTTTTGCGTGATTCGGGTTTAATGAAATCGGGATTCTGCTCGAAATACTCAAGCAATTTATCCTGATATTTGCTAAGTTTTAAGAAATATGCTTCTTCCTTTGAGTCAATAACCTCTCTGCCGCAGTCGGGGCATTTACCGTCAACCAACTGTGAAGCGGTGAAGAATGATTCACAAGGCACACAATATTTACCTTCGTAACTTCCCTTGTAAATATCGCCCTGCTCATAGAGTTTCTTAAAAATCTCTGCAACGGCTTTTTCGTGGTCGTCATCTGTGGTGCGGATAAACTTATCGTAATTAGTGTTAAGGCTATCCCAAACAGACTTGATAACACTTGCGGCATTATCAACATATTCCTTAGGTGAAATACCCTGAGCCTTTGCCTTTTCTTCGATTTTCTGACCATGCTCGTCAGAGCCGGTCATCAAATAAACATCAAAGCCCATCTGCTTTTTGTAGCGAGCAATCATATCTGCAAGCACAATGTCATAAGCGTTGCCAATATGCGGCTTGCTTGAAGCATAGGCTATTGCGGTTGTGATATAAAACTTTTTGTTTTCTGACATATAGAGTCCTCCTAAAAGCATTTGCAACGGCTCGTTTTACGGTCTTGCAAATAAATAAAATAAATATGATACTGCGGTGCTTATGCCACCGTAAAGTAAAAGCGTGGATTGATGAATAAGATTTCCTGAACCGCCAAGCGATGCATAAGCAAAAATAACTGCACCGAGAACGGCAGAAATAATATACATAATGGTAAGCAGTGTATTTGATTTTTTTATTTTTGAAGCGCGGTTTAATATAGAAACCAATGCCAACGGATTGCTTCTGTAAGCAGCGGGAGCAGAAATACTTTTTACGGGAGACACCGCGTTTTTATACATATGGCTGCCTGCCGCTGACATAACCTTAACCGAATCACTGTAAAGACCGAAATAATCACAAATCATTTCTTCAATTAAGTTAGGGTCGCAACTGTTAACAAGCAGTGTCACTCCCGAAGCGGTAAGTTCGCGAAGTTCCCTTGCAATATCACGGTCAACATGATACTGGATAATAAGCAGAGCGCATGCTTTTTCTCTTGTGGCAACATAAACGGGGAAATAACCTTCTCTTAAAATTTTACGGTCAATCTCAACCGAAGGCACTTCAATTCCGTGTGCCTCCATAAGTGTACGGTTGCCAATAAATAAGAGTCTGTTATCAACCCAGCCTGAAATACCCATACGGTCTTCATATTTTACGGTATCAGAATCGGGTAAAACAGTAATATTGCCCGTTCCTGCGATTTCTTTGAATATGGGAGCCAATGAACTGCCGAGATTTTCGGTGAGCGAGGCTGCACGGATAAGAGTGTCCTCCAGATTGTTTTCGGATAACACTTTCATCTGATGCAGAGTGATTCTGCCTGCAGGGAATAAATCTGCCGCCTCAACAACAATAGCATTAGATTCTTCAAGATGATCGGCAGCGGTTTTACTTAATATCATTCCGCCCCTTAATTTAAGTTTCTTGTTTGCGCGGTATACAGGTAGAATATCAATGAAAAATACGGTTGGTAAAGCGGTAAAGCATTGTATTGCCGCTGCGGCATAAAGACCGTAAACCAAATTATCAAAGTAATATGAGCAGGTGAAACCTAATATAACCGATAATACAACAGAAATAAATGTTAAAATCGGCAACATTCCGCTTAGAAATGTTCCAAAGGTTGAATATTTCATAAAATCGGAGATGTTGGCGGTTTTCTGGGGTGCGGCGATTAAAACATCACCCTCAATAGAGTTTTTGGACATCGCAAAGGTTATTGCATTATCTTCAATAAGTTTTACCGCTGTTTTTTGGTAATTACCGCGTATAAACTTCATATTTGAGAGCATATATGAAGTTTTGTAATAAACAGTCAATGAGCGGAAAGAGAGAATGAATGCTAAAAGCAGGAGCATATCATTAAAAACTACGCCTCGCATTATTCCCACAACCGCATATGCCAATGTTGAAAGTGTTGCCAAAGAAGCGCAGATATCAGCGTTGCCACGGCGATTAAAAATATTTTTTAGTGAAACAAACATATTCACATTTGCAATAGCAATTAATGCCGTTATCGCAGTAAAAATTATCATAGTGGTCTTGGTGTGTGAATACATTATTTGCGACATAAAGGGAAGTTCTGTTATTGATAGAATAACGGTTAAGAAAATAGAAATAGTAGTTGTTAAAAAACGGTTGCGTTTTAAAACAGAGTATTTCTTTATGAATTTTCCTGCATTTTTCTGAGTATCAAATTCTTCTTCAGGAACATATTCCTCAAACTCGTTCTTTTCAAGTTGAACGGTTTTAGGTTCCAAATCCATCTCCGGAAGTTCAGCAATTTCACCCGTAAGGTCAATTGGTCTGGTTTTTGAAGAAACATTAATGCTTCGCACGCCTTTGAACTTGTTTCCAACGGGAGTGAATGTGATGGTTGCAGTATCATGTATGTTTTTTGGGATAGTAGCAGTTGTGTTGAGATAAGGCGCATCTATATCCGAAATGACCGATTTTACATTTGACTGCACATTTTTAAAAGATATTTTTTCCTCAAAAATTTGTTTTGATTCTTCTTTTTGATTTTCTTCTTCAATTATAGATAAGGTTGATTCTTTTATAGGATCCGGAGTAGGTATTTTTACGGGATCTTTAAACTCCTCCTTTTGGGGAATGGGAGCTTTTGGCGCTCTGCCTAAATCATCAAATGAAATATTATACCTATCCGAAAGCATTTTAAGGGTTTCATCACTGTTTGATTGCAGGATTTCAGCAACGCTTTGCAGTTTATAGGGCGGGTCAGTATCAAGATCGGCCCTCTTGCCCTCTTCATCTTTGATATAAGCGTTGCATTTGTCAAGCAGGGAAGTTTTAAAAATAACCTGAGGTTTTTCTTTAACCTCTTCCAATGATGCTATATCTTCTTTTTCACTCGCGATTTTTGGTGCCTCGGGAGGGTCAACCGCGGTAATTTTCATAACCTCA
>JAZTXU010000083.1:0-42907 GCA_045636565.1 Acutalibacteraceae bacterium | reverse complement strand
GCTTTGTATTTCCACGTCCTATAATGGCTAAGATTACCGGCAAGAAAGCCAAGGCTTGTGTAATGGGATGCTTTAAGAAAACATCTGTATAATCCATTTCGAAAATCACAGCAAAAAATATAGGTATTAAACAAGAAATCAAAGCAAACTGACAGATAATATTTACCTTTTTGCCTGCGTGTTTATTCTGAAGATTAGGTGCCATATTGGGATTAGGCCTGTACCCGTTGGTGCCATTTGTGTTGTTCATTGGGTTGGGTCTGAATCCGCCATTGTTAGTATTGTTAGGTGGCGGAGTTTGTCTGTTACCGTTATTCACAGGAGGATGGAAACCACTGTTATTTGTATTATTGGGATTGTTGAAAGGCTGATTAGGTCTGAATCCGCCGTTATTGGTATTGTTGGGCGGAGGAGCCTGTCTAAAACCGTTATTATTTGGCTGAGGTGGTGCTTGATAGCGACCGGAGGGATTAGGACGCTGATTATTGATATACATTGTTGAATCCATATTTACATTTGCATGTCGCACCGAAATGGTTTTATCCAAATCGATTTCAGGCTCTTTATAAACACCCATATCCGCTTGCTGCAAAGCCGCCTTCATTTCAGTGGCATTTGCAAAACGGTTTGCAGGGTTATATGCACAAGCGCGCAAAACAACCGATGCTATTTGAGAAGAAGCCATACACGGGGGATTAAGTTGTTCTCCGCGGATTCTGCGCTCTACCGCATTTTTACGCTCATTTGGATTAAGCAACTGTTGCTCGGTTTCAATAAAGGGTAATCTGTTGTTATTAAGCAAGCGATATAAAACAATGCCTAAAGAGTAAATATCAACTCGGGCGTCATAATTGGTGCCGTTAGCCACTTCGGGAGCCATATAGTTGAATGTACCTTTTTGGGAAAGACCACCTGTAACATTTTCAAGTTTTCTTGCAATACCAAAATCACCAAGTTTAAAATAACCGAAATCGTTTATGAAAATATTTTCAGGTTTGATATCGCGGTGAACAATGTTACGCTGAGAGCAAATCTCCAATGCGGAACAAATATCAATGCCTAACTTTATAACCTCTTTTTCGGTCATCTGTTTGTCACATATGTAATTGTTGAAGGGGGTTAGCAACTCCATACGGATATAAATATCCCAACCAACTTCATCTGTGCGTTCAATTACTTTATAGTCCTCAACGCTTACAATGTTCTGAACGCCTTTAAGCGATTCCATAAGACGGATTTCATCCACAAAGTCGTTAACAATTCCCTTGAAATATGTTTTGGCATCATTCATACTAAGACCTTCAGAACGCAAAGAGTCAAGTTCTGAGTGGTCGGTCGGGATTGAAATCACCTTAATTGCAGCGCGACTTTCAATAATATTATCGCGGCGAACAACCTGAAATACTTCACCGTATGAGCCTTTACCCAATACCTTTTCAACTTCCCATTCGGGCCAAATCTGTGCTATTTTCTCCTTAGGCATAACCATACCCCTTTAAAAAATCTTTTTTGTTTTTTATTGTTTATATAAAGTAAAATAAAAGTAATATTATCTTTGCCACCGTTTTCCAATGCTTCATCAAGAAGCATCTGTGCGGCAGTTTTACCCGGGTTTTCTAACAAAATCTGTTTTATTCGGTCGGTGGTTACCATATCTGTAAGTCCGTCAGAACAAAGCAGATAAACATCCCCATCTTGATAGTCACCAATAGCAACATAAGGGTCAATTTGCATTTCGCTCTCGGGAATACCTAAATTTTGAAGTAAAGGAGGCTTTTTACCAAAAGCGGAAATACCAACATGGTCAAATGAAATCTGCGAAAGTTCACCGTCAGACAACAAGAAAATTTTACTGTCACCAATATTGCAAAGACCGCTTTCTTCCTTTGCGAAACGTATTATTGCTGCGGTGGTGCCCATTGAGGTGATTTCGAGTTCTTCTGTTTTTTGGCAGATTTTAAGGTTGGCATTTCTGCAAAAACTGCGAAATCCGTTTTCCATACCGTCACTAAAATCGGAGTTTTTCATTTCTTCTGCTGCGAGGTATGCCGCCATTTCGCCACATTCTTCACCGCCCATACCGTCAAACACGCAGAAAACGGGTTCTTCCTCACAAAAGGCGTTTCCGCTACAAATCTTGCCGGTACCTTCGTTTTTATAATCCATCATTTCGCCGTTGCAAAAGAAATTATCCTGATTTGTTTTGCGGCATTTACCGATATTACTTGTGTAAAAATACTCAATATTTTGCACCGAGGTCACCACCCTTGTTTAAGTTTGAATTTACATTACATTATATCAATTTTTCAGCAAAATATCAACCAATTTATCAAAAAAATTAAACAATCCGATGAAAATATCTGTTGTTATTCCAATAAACATAAAACCCCACCGGACGGTGGGGTTTGCTGATGTTATGTCAGATTATTTGATTACATCAAGAAAATCGAGCACAGCAAGAATAATACCTGCAAGGCAGTAAATACCAAAAAGTGTGCCCAAAATGCCGGTAATAATACCAACAACGGGAATTTTACCCAAAAGTCCTGCTACAACGCCGAAAACAGCTCCTGCTACAACGTAAATTACGATTGCGATAACAAGTGATTTAACATCATTTTTCTTTGCACCGAAGGGGAAATACTTCTTAAGTGTTTTAATAGCCTCCATTTTTATAACTCCTTTCATAAGAATGGTTATATTATAATTATATAATCATTTTCAAAAAAGTGCAATAGTGAATTGATGATTTTTTAAAATATTGTAATTTTTTCAAATTAGTGCTTTTTTGTGTAAATAACAACAGCAATAACCACAACTGCAACGATTGCAACACCTGCACCGATGCCTAGAATACCTGAAAATCCACCCATTTAATCCACCTCCAACAGTAGTTAAGGATAATTAATTGCAATAAAAACACAGAACGTTTATAACACGTAATAATCGCGGGAATTAATATGTTTTTACTTTGTAATGCATTCCACGGTGTAACCGCGTTCTTCTAAAAGGTCTGCCATGGCACCGTCACCCACAATGTGCGCCGCACCAACACAGATAAAAACTTCATCACCACTTGAAAGTGCATCTTCGGCAAAATCTGTCATAGTGAGATTTCGGTCAGTTATCATAGCTTTTTGATATCTGTTATAAATTTGTTTTTCTTCAGCGGTCATTTTAGCATCTGAAGGGTTGAGAAGTTTTGCAAAAGCTTTTTCGTTTCCCGTAGCCCATAAATTCATCATTATTTTAAGGCTGGCGGAAGTCAGCGACTTTTTCTCATAGGATTGCACCGCTGATTCCAAAAGCATACGCTGAACATCTTCGTCAAAATCTGCCATCATTTGATACTGAAATTCTGCGGATTCGATTTCGGTGATTTCTTTTTCGGATTCATAGGCCATATCAATCATGTGTCTGTCAATGCCTAACTCAGCATCGCCGCCAAACTCTGCATATAACAGGCTCTCAATCGTACTGCTCCAGAAAGAAGCACAATACATATCCATAACAGATGAATAGTAATTATACTCTTTAAGAATTTTAACTGCCTTTTCATAAAGTTCTTGCGAAATATGGTCTTTTATTGTAGTTCCGTCATTATAAAGCAGCGGGGCCAAGGCTTTAAATTGAAGGCTCGTATCTTTTTCCAAAGCCACGATATCAAGTTCAACTGCAAGACTGTCCGCACCTTCAAAGGCATCCACTACATAGTCGGGAAGAGGGTAGAAATCCTCTCTGCCAATATGAATAGAGCCGAACAACCAAGCAATATTTCCGTCATCATCAGTAACACGGTATAGCAGAGGAGTTGAGTTGGAACTCTGTGTGGCGGAATTGTTTTGGTTCGAAGAAGAACTATCTTCATGATTTGTGTTTTTCTTGTTGGTATCCTTCTTGCAGGACACCATTACAAAACACATTATAAGTACAAGCAATAACGCCAATAAACGTTTTAATTTCATATTTTTTCTCCTTGTGGTAAAGTTTTATTGTATGCATTGTGTTGACTGACGAACCATAAACCTGAAAAATATAAATATAAACATGAGTTAACGCCTCTGCATAATATTGTATCATGCAGTAAATTGTTTTGCAACAGTTTTTACTTTAATGTACCATATTTTCATCTGTTGTACATTTTACTTTAACTTCTTTTTGTGGTATTCGGTCTTTTTAATTATCCCTTGATTGCATTTACATTTTCACTCAAAGTAATTTCTAAATGCTTAATATTTTAAGGATATACGTATTGAATTTTTAGAAATGTTGTAGTATAATTAATTAAATATATAATGCTAATATATCTTAAATATAATGGGGTGTAAAAATGACAGAGAAGGATTTAAGAAAATTAAATCGTAAGCAATTGTTAGAGTTGTTGCTAAAGCAAACAGCGAGAACCGAACAAATACAGCAACAATTAATAGAAGCAGAACGTAAATTAAATGATAAAACCCTGATAGAAACCGAAGCCGGCTCAATTGCGGAAGCTTCGCTTAAGCTTAACGGTGTTTTTGAAGCGGCTGAAGCTGCAGCAGCGCAATATTTGGAAAATGTTAAAAAGCTTAGCGAAAACAGCGCTCTGCTGATTAAACAAGCGGAAGATGAAGCCACTAAAAAAGCAGAGGCGATTATTGCCGATGCAAAAAAACAAGCTGAACAACGCGAAGCAGAAGCCGAAAGCAAATTAAAAGAAATTAATGCTCAGCTTGAGCATATGTATAACCAAAAACGAATGCTTGATGATATTTTTAAGAACTTTTCGGTGAAGTGAAAATGTTAAATAAACATAAAGAAGAAAGCGCTTTGCCTTCGGTAGAATTGGTGCAGGCAGAGCTAAAACACGAACGGAACAAAATACGTTTTCGGCGAGTTGTAAAAAATGCAATCTATGCGCTGATAATCGTTGCGGCGGTTTCGGTTTTGATTGCAACCTTGATTTTACCAGTTTTGCAAATTTCGGGAACAAGTATGGAGCCAACACTAAATAATGGTGAAATTGTTGTTCTGATAAAAACCTCAAACCTTAAACGCGGTGATCTGTGCGGATTTTCCTATTCCAATAAAATCCTTATAAAACGGGTAATAGGTTTGCCCGGCGATGAAATTGTGATAGACGAAAAAGGGAATGTATCGGTAAACGGTGAGGAATTGGACGAGCCTTATATCACTGATAAGGGATTAGGTGAATGTGATATTGAATTTCCTTACACAGTACCCGAAAACGAGTATTTTCTTATGGGAGATCAGCGCACCACATCAATAGATAGCAGAAACACTGTGATTGGCTGTATTGAACAGGAACAAATTGTTGGAAAGCTTTTTTTAAAAATATGGCCGCTTAATAAATTTTCTTTGTTGACTTAACTTTTAAATAATTTTTTAATGTGAGGGGGGAAGTACGGTGAACGATGAAAATGAGCAGTATTTAAATTTAAATAAGCGCACAAAAAAATTCAAAAAACAAATAGCTTTAACTTTGCCGATACTTTCTTTCCTTGTGATTTTGATTGTTTGCTGGTGGTTAAAGCTTACAGGCATAACCCTTGCAGGTGATGCTTTTTGCGGAAAAACCGAGCACATACACGCCGAGGAATGTACTGTAAAAACTTTGATGTGCAAAAATACCCACAAGCATACAGATGAATGTTATAAAGTTACATACACCTGTGCATTAGAAGATCATATACATATTTCTGCGTGTTATTCCGATATAACATCCGACCTTGAAACGGCTGACATATGGGAAGAAACTCTCGCCAATATTTCAGCCGAGCTTTCTGCAAACAAAAAAATTGTTGCAGTTGCATCCTCGCAACTCGGATATGCCGAAAGTACCCTTAATTTTGAGGTTGATTCAAACGATGTTAAACACGGATACACCCGATACGGTGAATGGTACGGCAATCCTTACGGTGAATGGTCTTCTATGTTTACCTCGTTTTGTTTGAGATACGCAGGCTTTGAAGATGTTCCAATAAACTCCGGTGCAGAGGTAATGCGACTCGGCTTTGAAGAGGAAGGGCTTTTTAAAGCAGCCAATACATATATTCCCGCTAAAGGAGATATTGTTTTTCTTGATAAAAACGGTAACGGCACCGCAGATGCCACAGCGATTGTTACTGATGCTTCGGGCGGAACGGTTTATACTATAGAAGGCGACCTTGAAGATAAGGTTTCTGAATCTGAGTATGCATTAAACAGCAAACTTATATGCGGATACGGTGTGGTAGCGGCTCAAAATAATTTACTTCTTATGAACGATAACGGTTTTAGTGTTATCGCCAAAACAACTGCTTATAATCAAGCTTTATTTACCGATACCAACAGTTTTGTAGTATATACCGTAAGCGCGGGGAAATATTATGCCTTTGACGGAAACGGTAATGCGGTTCAGATTTATATTGATGAAAGCGGTAATATTACATCGGATGTTAGCGATACAAATTTGTTGCTTTGGTCATTCGCTAAAACTAATACCGCAAATACTTATATTATTCAGAATTTAAGCAGTGGAAGATACATGCACGCATACCCCAACAACGGAACGGGTGTTATAACCTCAGGTGCATATTCAAGTACATTGATTGCGCAATCAAATGGCACCGTTAAGATAAGAAGTAACTCTGAGTATGCCCGTTTGGTGGTGTCAAGCGGTAACTTCCAGATGACACAAAATCAAACATTAGCATCCACTTATAATTTTGGCATTGTAAGCCGTTGTACTGTATGGCTTGATGGCACCAACGGTGGACTAATGAGTCTTGGTGGCTCCTTAAACAAAAGCTACACTTTACATAGCGGAGATTCAATAAAGCTGCCAGAGGAATGGCAAAGTCCAATTAAATATCACTATAAGCTTCAAGGCTGGTACGATATTAAAAATAACAAGTATTATTCGCCGGGCACAAAGATTACCGTTACCGAAAATATGGTGCTTTATGCTGATTGGGTGGCTAATACTTACGATGTGGGGCAGTACAACTCTCAGGTTTCTAATACCATAAGCACTAAGAATTTTATCACAACACATGTTTTTGATTATAACTCGTTGTTTAATTTATTGTCGGAAAATGTGTCTGTAACATCGAGCTCCTCAGGGCATAGCGAAACCTGGAGCCTTATTTCAAACGGAACAGTTGCTCTTGGCGGAAAAAACAGCATAAACTATATTTTCTCTGACTACGATGCTACGGGAGATATTTCTTATCCATCGGGCAGAAATTCTGCCAACACAAGCGGTAGCGTTTACTCAGGACTTTATACAAAAGAGCTTGGAAGTATTCTTTTCGGAACAGATAATGCCTTTAATTCGCAAAAGGGAACAGGTATATTAGGTAAGAATTATGTTGGCCCTGCAGATTACCTTTTCCAGATAAATAACGATCCCACAAGCGAGAATTACGGTTATTACTACTACGATTCGAGACTTAATGCGGCATCTTATAATCAGACAGACAAGCGCTTCTATGTTTATGATTATCTTGAGCGTACTGCTGACTCTGAAAAAGATGGCGGAGCCGGAGAATATTCCGACTTTTTACCGTTTAACTCTCCTTATGCGAATACTAATGATAAGACGGTTACAACATATACATACAACGGCGAGAACGGTGAATATGCGGGTGTAAATCATTGCCAGTATGATGCAAAATACAACACCAATAATAACTCAACCAATAATGTGGGTACCAATTATTGGTTTGGTATGAGTATGGATTTGAGGTTTTATCTGCCTGATACTCCCGGTTCTACCGATGCGAGCGGAAACTACGGAAATCAAGATATTTACGGCAAGGATATGCACTTTAAATTCTCGGGTGACGATGATGTATGGGTGTTTGTTGACGGAAAGCTTGTGCTTGATATCGGTGGTATACACGGTATTGAGAACGGTGACATCAACTTTGCTACAGGTGTTGTTACCATAAATGGTCAACGGGTATCTACACTTAGCGGTATCGGTGAGGGCGAGCATATGCTTACCGTATACTATCTTGAGCGAGGAAGCTCGCAGTCAAACTGTGCTATTTACTTCAACTTGGCTCCAAGATTCAGCCTTAGCATACAGAAAGAGGATGTTCTTACCCGAGAGCTTCTCAACGGTGCTGAATTTTCGGTTTATACCGATAAGGAATGCTCTGTTCCTGCTGAACTTTGGACAAGCGAAGAGGAATATAATCAGAATAAGTCTTCCACTAATGTTTTCACGATTACAGACGGTAGTCTTACAATGTGGGGACTAAGCGCCGGAAAAACATATTACATCAGAGAAACAAAACCGCCTGATGCGGCAGATTATAGCTGTGCTTACGGTATAATTTGTCTTTCTCTTGATAAACGCGGTGTGGCTTCTTACAGCGTAGATGTTATAAACGAAACCGATGAAAACGGAAATGTGGTAAACACCTCTAACGGTTTCACAGTTCACGGATTCAGGATTGATGATACCACTCAGCAGGCTTATATTGTGGTTACAAATGCTCAGGATTGGGTGAAGGAAACTACCACAGTTCAGGTGTTTAAGGTATGGAATGACAATGAAGACCATACTTACGATTCTGTAACCGCTTATCTTACGGTAACAGATCCTGATGGCACTGTGAGAAGAATCCGGGAAATAACACTTAGTGAAGAAAACAATTGGCGTTACACCTGGACTAATCTTCCCAAATATGCTAAGGACGGTGTTACCGAAATTGTTTACGGTACAGAAGAGGCTTATAAATCGGGATACAGTCCAACGATTGAGAAAATAGATAAAATTGTAATTACCAATTCTACTTGGGCAGAGGCTTATTCCTTCTCAAATGGCGGTGTTTATATTTTAGGGACCTCGGGCAGATATCTTGCAACGACCTCGGCATCTGCCACCACCTTGACTTTGGTTGACGAGGAAACTGCCAAAACTTCGCCAAACGCCTTGTGGACAGCAACCGTCAGCGGAAATTACGTTCGCTTCACAAACGGAAACGGGCAAATTTTAAGCTTTAATTATTCATCTTCGTCGAGCAGCCGTTATTTCTTTGCTACAACCTCCAGCACCTCATATCAGAATATGGTGGTTGTTCAGACAAACTCGGGTGTCAGACTTTACTGTACGAGAAGCAACAGAAATTATTATATTGGCTCTGTTGGTTCTAACGGAAGGGCAACAGCAACAACCTCCTCCTCTTCTGCGTTAATCTTTACTCCCAAAATACTTATTACCGAGACTTCGGTTGAAGAAATCGAGGATTATGCCTTTAAAATAACCAATACTCCTCTTAAAGAGGAAACCTCTCTGAAGGTTACGAAAAAATGGGATTTAGGTATGGCTAATAATATTTCTTACGAACAGTCTCAGGTTACGGTTAAGCTAATCGCAAATGGAAAGGATACCGGCAGAACGGTAACACTTAGTCTTAAAAACGGCTGGACTGATAAATTTTTAGGACTTCCACTTAAAGATAATGATGGCAAAGTGATTTCGTATTCGGTTGAAGAAAGCTGGGAAACTGATGATTGGTTGCCCAAATATGGAGAAATTATTGAAATTAAAGAAACCGGTCAGATTCCTACTTACGAAACAACCATTACCAATACTTACCGATGGGGACACGGATATGAGCTTCCTTCTACGGGCGGTATAGGTAAAAATATTTGGATACTAAGCGGACTTGTTATTATTGTAGGTTCGCTTGTGTTAGGATGTATATTGAGGCGTAAGCGAGAAAGGAGGTCAAGGGATTAACCTCTGAATCGCGGTAATTAATTCTTACGCCGTGATTATGCATCTGAATAAATAAAAATCTTTCATGAAAGGAAAAAAATGTTATGAAAAAGTTATTTGCTATGCTGCTTGCAGTCATGATGCTGCTGACTCTTGCAGTTCCCACATTTGCAGCAGAAGAAAAGGGTTCTATAACCATTAATAATGTTAGTGATTCATCTGTTTATGAGATTTATCGTCTTCTTGATCTCGAAAGCTACAATGTTGAATCAGGCGCATATTCCTACAAGGTGAATAGCGATTGGACAAGCTTCTTCTCAACTGCGAAAGCTCTTGAATATGTTGCTATTGATAATGCCGGATATGTAACATGGATCAACGGTGAAGATGATGATTCCATTGCCGCTTTTGCAAAGATTGCTCTTGAGTATGCTAAGGAAAATGGTATTACTCCCGTAAAATCTTCTAAAACCACAGGTGAATTCGTGATTACAAAAAATCAGGAAACAGGTAAAGATACGGGTAAATTCTCAAACCTTGACCTTGGTTGGTATCTTATTGATTCCAATGTTGGTGCTCTTTGTGGTCTTACCACAACTAATCCCGATGCATCTGTAAACGCTAAAAACGGCTCTCCCACTATTGATAAGCAGGTTCAGGAAGATTCCACTGCTCAGTGGGGTGATTCCAACACTGCCGATATCGGTCAGACTGTATATTTCCGCGTAACAGTCAATGTTCATGCAGGTGCTGAAAACTATGTTCTCCACGATGTTATGTCTGCAGGTCTTACCTTCGATAAGGTAACTAAGATTGAGCATGTTGTTCCGGGTGCCAGCATCAGCGAGGTTGCTGTTCCTAATACCGATTATACCGTTTGGACTGCTAAAGACATCACAGAAACAACTGATGATGATGTGACCGACAATTGTACTCTTGAGGTTCGTTTCTCTAAGGATTTCTGTGATAAACTTGAAACAAACGACAAGCTTATCATTTACTATGAGGCAATGCTTAACCGCAACGCAGTTGTTGCAGGCGAAGGCAATCCCAATGAAGCATGGCTTGAATACGGTGAAGAACACTACACCACACATGACATAACCAAGACCTACACCTTCGGCTTTGATATTGTAAAGACCGATAGCAGCAATAAGCTTATTGATGGTGCTGAGTTTAAGATTTACGATGCAGCAACAGGCGGCTCAGAAGTGGCTGTTGTTCTTATGGATGATGGTATTACCTATCGCCGTGCAAGAGCAGACGAAACAGGCGCAGCTATCGTTGTTAAGAACGGTAAGGTAAGAGTTGTTGGCTTTGATAACGGTACATATTACCTTGAAGAAACTGTTGCTCCCGAAGGCTACAACAAATTGACTGCACGTCAGAAATTCATCATTTCCGACAGTAACCTTGATTCTGTATTCAATGATACAATCTACTCTACAGGCTCAGGTGTTCATGTAGTTAATAAGACAGGTTCTATGTTACCCGAAACCGGTGGCATGGGTACAATTATATTTATTGTTATCGGTGCAGTAGTAATGTTAGGAGCCGGTGTATTACTCTTTGCTAAGAAGAGAATGTCACAGATTGCTGAATAAACTGCAAAATAAAGTATAGAGTATGGGTTCGCCCATACTCTATACAATAATGGTTTTGTTGCAAATTTTAATTAAAATTTGCTGCCAAATGTAACATTTGGCGTCGAAACGACTGTAGTATCTTGTCGTTTTGACAAATCAATATCATTATAATATCAGGGAGAGGATTATGAAGAAGAAAAGAAAATGGTCTACATTTATATTGCTTTTAGTGTTTTTCGTAGGTCTCTCCGTGATGTTATATCCTACTTTAAGCAATTATTGGAATTCAAGAACACAATCACAAGCTATTGTCGACTATCAAAAAATGCTTGACAGTATACCCGAGGAGGATTACACAAAGCTTTTTGCCGAAGCGGATAAATATAACAGGGAATTGGCAGATTTGAATTTTCCACTTTTAGATTATAACAAGGTGAAAAATTATTACAATATTCTTGATATATGTAAAACAGGTATGATGGGATATCTTACGATAGATGCAATCGGTCTTGAGCTTCCGGTTTATCATGGCACGTCAAATGATGTGTTAAGTCATGCTGTGGGCCATTTGCAGGGCACAAGTATACCCGTTGGTGGCAAGAGTACCCACTCGGTTGTATCAGCTCACAGAGGTCTTCCCACAGCCACATTGTTCACTAATCTTGACCATCTTGAAATTGGCGATATATTTCATTTCACAATACTTGACCGCACAATAACATATCAGGTTGATCAAATTAAAACAGTTGATCCTACTGATACTACAGAGCTGCACATAGAATCCGAAAAGGATAAATGCACTCTGCTTACCTGTACCCCTTACGGTGTCAACTCACACAGACTTTTGGTTCGCGGTTCAAGGATTGAAACAAAAGAGCAGAAAACCATTTACGTCACTTCGGATGCACATCAGATTGAACCAATGATTGTAACACCTATTGTTGCTTTGCCGATTTTGTTAACTCTTATGATAATTGTGTTGTTCAAGCCTGTAAAAAAAGATGATTTAGGAGATGATTTTGAATGAAAAGGATAATTTCTATACTTTGTGTTTGTATTCTAATATTTATTATGTCTTTTTCTAACATTATGTCCGTAGTTGCAATATCTCCTATTGATTCTCAAAAAAAATCTTCTTTAACCGTTCAGTATAAGATGGGCGATGAGTATTTTGCAGGTATAAAAATTGATACTTACCGTATAGCAGACGTCTCTCCCGATGGAACCTACACTCTTTGCGGCGCTTTTAAGGATTATCCTGTTAATATTTATGGTATTACCTCGCAGTCAGAATGGAAAAGCGTTACCTCAACGCTTAATACCTTTGCTACTGCGGATAATTTAACTCCAACCTGTTCTGCAGTTGCAAATGAATATGGAACAGTCAGCTTTGAAGACATTTTACCCGGTATGTATCTAACAACATCCGTAAGGATTGAAATGGATTCAAAAACAATATTGTTTGAGAGCTTTTTAACTGCAGTACCCGCACCCGATATTGACGGAAACCACAATTATGATGTAAAGGTTTTCCCCAAATGCGAAGTTGTTACACCAACCTTTGATGAGCTTGAGTATAAAGTGGTAAAGCATTGGAAGGATAGCGGTAATACCGAAAAACGGCCCCAATTTATAGAAATAGATATTATCAGGGATGGCGTTGTACATACTACGCAAAAATTATCAAACAGTAATAATTGGTCATATAGTTGGACCGCTCAGGATGATGGCACAGTATGGAATGTAAAGGAGAAAAATGTGCCTTCAGGCTACACCGTAACGGTTGAAAAGAACGGAAATACCTTGATTGTGACAAATACTTATGATTCTGCATATGAAGATCCGCCGAAAACGGGTGAAACAACGGTTTTATGGCCATGGATACTTGCGATGTGTCTGTCGGGCGGAATGGTTGTTATTCTTTCTGTTTGGCGTAAGCGGGTGGGCGTATGAATAAAGCGGCAAATAAAAAATTAACCTCAATTCTTATGCTTGTAGGTGTAGTATTGATTGTTTTATCGCTTGTCGCAATAGTTGTATCTGAAATAGCAGAACGTAAAGCGGAAGAAAATGTAAAGATTATAGCTTCCAAACTTCACTCCCTTATGCCTGATGCTGTAGACGGCGCTCCCGATGACCGTTCCAATAAGATAATGCCTGTGTTAAGTGTTGAAAATAAGGATTATATCGGTTTGCTCGAACTTAACTCATTGGATATTACACTACCCATTGGTGAAAAGTGGGACTTATCAGAAATTTCGCATTACCCTTGTAAATATATGGGTAGTATGTATGATAGCAGTCTTATTATCGGTGGAAGTGATAATAGTGGACAGTTTGACTTTTTGAAAACAATTTCAAACGGTGATACACTTTCAGTCACAGATGTGACAGGCTTGCGCTTTAATTATGTTGTTACTGATATAAGAAAAACAAAGGATGTTTCAACCGAAGGCTTAACTTCTAAAAAAGCGGATTTGGTACTTTTTGCGAGAAATGCCTATTCTTTTGACTACACAGTAGTAAGATGTGATTTAAAATAAAATCATAATCAATATGTAAATTTAAATCTTATAATTATTCTGTGAAAAGAGCTGACAGACTTTAACAAAATCTGTCAGCTCTTTGTTTATTGGCAAAATAGAGACAAAAATCAAGGCTTTATCAGTGTTTAGGGCAAAGATTAGACCTCAAAGGATTTCTCCTTCGAGGTCTGTTCGTTAATATTGAATTTTACAAATTCGATGCTAAAGTGTATTGCCCCAAAACAAAAGTCAGCAATTACTTGCTTTCTTTGATAGCAGCCTGTGGTGCTATGTGCAAAAAGGGGGATTATTTTGGCTCGGTTAAAAATTTCCCTGTATTATCTGTTTCAACGGTATATCGATTTCCGTCACTACCTTCAAACAGTATTTCGAACCTGTTTTCAGAAATAACTTTTACAGAATAAACCTCATATTTCAACTGTTCACTCGGCTCAAATATACATTTACCGTTTTCATCAAATACTCCCATATAACAAGGCAGATTCCCTAATGTGCCTAATGTACCTCGAAAATCAATTATATAGTAACCATTTTCGTACCTAATATTATTTAAGTTTTCAACCGATTGATAAATAAAGGCTTTATCTGCAACAGGAAATTCAATAGAGCCGTTTTTATTTATCATCACTAAACTTGTCTCATCATTGTCTAAACTTTGAAAACCAAAAATCTCTCCACGTTCATTAGCGTTTGCGATTTCGCAGAAATGTCCTTTGAACAACTCGTTGAATTCGGTATCATATATGTAACATAGAGAAGGTGTATATACATAACTTTTTATGATAAGTAATTCGTTTGAAAAATCATTCTTTTGGTAATCTTCAGAATTAAACCAAGGGCTCTTTACATTTCCATTTATGTCCAAATATGCAAATTCTGTTTGTGGTGCTTGGTCATATGAAGAAGTTGTTTTCTCAACCCAAATCAATCCGCAAGACAACTCGCCATGCGCTTCATATTGGTTTAAATCAAAATTAACAGATTTTTCAGGTGTGTCATTACTGTCAATATTTACATTGCTGCAACCCACTACAGAAAGTAGCATAGCAAAAACCATAAATAATAAACCTATTTTTTTCATAATATAGCCACTCCTTTTGCAGTTTATTATAGCATAAATAAAAACTGATTGCAAGACACAAAAATCCCCCCCGCCGATCACTCGCGCAGAGGGAAAATTTTGCTTTGTAAATCTAATTATTTAGATTCCTTGATTGCAACCTGTGCAGCAGTACGTAAAAGGGGGAAATTAGTCATCAACAGGAAAGAACTCTCCGTTGTCACTCATACCGATGGGGAATTGGCATCTTGCAAGCCATTCCTTTGATGAAACAGATGGGAAAGGTTCCTTATCAACGCACTCTTTAAAACTATGATAACAATCATTCAGTAGGTTTTGGAAAATGCTCATATCAATGGATTTGAATAATTGCCACGTATCATTGTTTAGATGCAATAAGGCCGTAATGCGTTTTCCCTTACCTTCCGCCTTACCTAAAACCAAAAAACGTGAGTCTTTGTTTGCTACGCAAAGAGCCCATTCTTTATCGGGAGTAGGTAACATATGCATATGATTTGACAGAATCATATATCTATGATTTGCTAAAAAACCACCGACTACAGCAGATGCATCAACAAAAGCCCGCTCTCTAATAATCATACCTTTTTGATACTTATGCATTATTTCATAAGGCAGGTTGGCATCCCTTGCAAATAATACTAGGTCAGAACAAGTTGCTTGTATTGCTGCCTTAATTAAATCTGCATTCTGAACTTGATTGCACTTTGTGGTATCTTCTTTCTTCTTAAGTTTATCAAATATTCCCATAAAATCACCTCTTGCCTAACATTATAACAAACAAGAAGATATTTTGCAACAGATATAAAAATCCGCCCGAATTTCTTCGGGCGGATAGTTTTGCTTTATAACGGACAGTCGAGGACGCCTGTCCCTACGATATAAAATTAATTATTTCATATCTTTAATTGCAGCCTGTGTTGCTATCTGCAAAAGAGGGAAATTACATCTTTACTTGCAGAAAATACCGAGCATCATTACTTAAAGAAACCTCTGCGGCTATGTTGTAATATTCAGACACCGCTTGACTTAATAATTCACAAACTTTGGCAAGCGTCCTACTATCGCCAGGGTGAATGCTCAACCCTGGTTCGTCACCAACAGACACAGCAAGGTCAGCAATACCCTTGATTGAATATATGCGTGGATTATATCTGCTTTTCTCCGTTAATTCAAAAGCATCTAATATGCCATACCAATCAAATTTTATATCATTTTCATGAATTATTTTTGTCATATCCATTATTCTTTTCACCTTCTCTTTTTTATAATTATAACACAAACAGCAAATCATTGCAACTTATATACAAAAATCCCTCTGCCGAACAATCGGCAGAGGGATAAATTTCGCTTTATAAACCTAATTACTTAGATTCTTTAATAGCAGCCTGTGCTGCTATGCACAAAAGAGGGAAATTAAATGGTGCCGTTGTATAGAGTGTTCGATAAGAATGCCATAGTATGAGTTCGGGTAATAGAATTCATTGATGTTGGATTACTTGCTTGTGCATCGGGGGATATTGTTAAATAGTTTTTCCAGTTTGCATCAGTAATATTGACATAATCGCTGTTTGCAGCATATTTTTCCGCAAACAGTGCAACTTGTAAATAGGTTATTTTTTGCCCATTCCAAGAGTTTACAATTGCTTGACCTTCATAACTTACTCGGGCTTCTACAAGGTAAGCAATACCTGTGAGCGTGTCATAACAAACGAACTTTTCTCGTTGTTCCTCGTTGCTCAAATAAATCGAGAAAAGTTTGCAAAGATGTTTTTTGTCTCTGTATAAACTTTTGGGGTGCGTGTTTTGAATAGCGTTGTTTGCTTTTGATGACGTTGCACAGGTAACGCAAATGTT
Source organism: Acutalibacteraceae bacterium (assembly GCA_045636565.1). Taxonomy (GTDB): domain Bacteria; phylum Bacillota; class Clostridia; order Oscillospirales; family Acutalibacteraceae; genus UBA737. The sequence goes on along the minus strand of JAZTXU010000083.1, from coordinate 26,125 downwards.
GCTTTTGTGCATATATTTATTATCTAATTCTTTTCTACACTTAATGCAAATGAAAGTTGCCATAGAATCACCTCTTGGAATTATTATAACAAAAACACATTTCTTTTGCAAGAGATATAGAAAATCACCCTGCCGAGAGTTCGGCAGGGCGATAGATTGGCATTATAAATCTAATTATTTAGATTCTTTGATAGCAGCCTGTGGTGCTACTCACAAAAGGGGGAAATTATGTTATCATTCGTATTATGGAATAATCAATTTTCGTTTAACCCGAATTCTTTTGATTTCAAAGTTTCTTTCCACCATTTTTCTCTTTTCAAAACGTAGTTATCGTCCATTCGTGCATTATAGTTTTCCAAAATAGAATATTGAAAATAACTTTTAACGTAATCAAAACCATTTGTATTAACAATATCTCTTAAGCCTATATTGCCTCCGTGACCATTATGAACATAATCTGACCAACGCTGCAATAACATTCCGTATTGTGCAGTAGCGGAGCCTACATATAATTTACCTGTATTGGTATCAGTAATTAAATAAACCGCTTTTTGATTTTGTAATGCTGGTATCCAACCAGGTAGCTTTCGGTCAATTATATTTTTAAGTTGATGATATGTCAAACGGACGTTTTCGTATCCTGGAAAATCATTTCCTGTAAAACAGTCATTCAGCACTTCCAGTACTTCAAGTTCATTCATAAGCGCCTCATATCTGCGCCCCATAGAAATATTTGTGTTATGATATTTGACTATTACTCTTCCAAAATATTTTTTATATTTTTCTACCTCGACAGCCTCATATCCAACGCCACCGCCATTGGGAACATCTAATAACTTTGTGATTTCCTTTATTGTTGTTAAAAGCCAAGTGTCGGTCGAGATTCTTAAAAAGCAAATCGCAGTTTGACCTTTTTGAAAATAACGACTTTTTTCGTGCCACAAAAACCAACCCACATTAATTTCTTCGGGGTCTTGTTTATATAGTTCCAACGGGTCCGAGTAACCGTTATAAATATTGAATTTAATCTTTACATTTGAAATTTCTTCATCACTAAACTGTAGAATATCATTGATGAAAATTTTGCTCATAACCCACCTCCTATAAAACGATAATATTATATCAAACTATGTAATGGCTGTCAACGAAAATCCCCCTGTCGCTTTCTCGACAGAGGGATGATTCTTATTGGCAAATTCTGATATTTATGTTACTCGCTAACTGTTTGAATAATGCACAAAATGAGAATTAAAGGTTAATTACAATGTTATGCAAGAATCTTTTTTCGGAAAGTTTTCTTTTCTTGTAATGCTCACAAACGTTGGAGTTGTCATCAATAAAGTCCAACAAATCTGTATAATACTTCGCATATGAAAGAGGAGAATATCTCATACAGCATTCTTTCAATTCACTATATGTTTTGATTTCGTATGATTGTAAAGCATTCCTTACCTCTGCATTTGCTGTTTGGATAATATTATCTATTTGATTGATGATTTTTCTTTTTTCATAATCAGGACAAAGTATTATGTATTTCTTTGTTTTTTGAGAATAGTCCTCATTATTCTCTACTATATCATAATACTTTTCCAACTGACAAGAATAGCCAGAACTGTTTTCAACAATACCAGATTTTATTTTCTATCACAACAACATAATTCGAAAATTCTACTAAAATATCAATATTGTGTTTTTCTCTTTTGACTGATATAGTTTCGCCAGGATTAGAAATGCCGAAAAACTCAACGAAATTTTCAGGAACCATTTCTATATAATGGGCAATCCAATTTGAAGATAACAATTCAACATGAGAGCCATCTATTATATGGTTTAAGCCAAGAAAATCTATGTTACGAATTTTATCAAGAGAATCAATATCTAATTTTACTTTCGCATTGCTTTCAGTCCATATTGACGGGTTGTTTACAATGTCTATTAAAACCTCATATGTGTTTGCACTATCGCGGTGATGGTCTTTATTTTTATAACATATATCATTTCCTCTTGAAAAAATTCTATAGTTTTTTGAACCCCATTTATGACTTTTATACTCATCTAACTGAATAACACGACAATCAAAATGGTTTTTTATTTCTTCTGCTTTTCCCGAAAGAATAATTCTTGTGTTAGCGTTAAGGAAGAAAACTTTTCCTCCACGATAAGAAACTCTTGCAAATTGTCTATTGGTAGCTGTTGCAACTGGACAAATATCTAATAAAGATACTCCACCATATGTAACATTTTCTTTTTCGAGTGTTTTTGCTTCTTCAATGCTACTAGATTGAACTTCATATGCCAAACACCTGGCATTGTTTGGGACGTATTTCCCCATTATTTCAAAGGTGTCGCCATCAATTTTAGAAATCATTAGAATCGCTTTAATATTATCGTTCTGTATTTCAACAGGTAAAGTTCCGTGCTCAGGGATAAAATAATTTTGAATACCATTATCATCAAGATAAAAGTTTATAATTTCACCATCAATGTTTTTTTCGCCGTAGCTGCCTACGAACATCGCATTTAATAATATCGTATCCATATTTCCGCCTCCAATAGCGTTTTGAACATTATATCATATTCTTCCTTAAAATACAAATACATACAAACGTCTACATTAAAAATCCAACATCAAATATGTGCATTTGCAACATGTTGAGCTTCTTCACTAAAATCAATCACGGCAGTCACTTCTAATTATGGGTCATCTGTTGTCCATACGCCGCTTTTCAAAATGGTATCCTAATATCATTTCGCTCTTTGCTCTCTCATCAGGAAACTTTTCTGGTATTGCACCTAATGCTGAAAATAACTCAGCAAAACGCACTTTGTATTTTTCGTAATTTCTTAAAACATTACTCTGGTGACATAGTTCTTCGGCGTGGACAATGCATCTATAAGGGATTCTCCAAAATTGTTCAAATGGGTGCAGTTTAATATTGCTTCGGGATAAAACGGCTTCATAAATTGCATATATTTGACCGAGAATATAGTATTTGTTTAGCATTATTTAACGACCTCTTTTGTTATTATTTGATGATTATCGTTTTCTAATTGTTCGATATATTCTTCCTTGATGATTTCTTCATCTGGAATTTCGAACAATCGCATATAGTCATTGTGTTGAAGGATAGCCTTCTTTTCAAAATCTAAATTTTCCAGAGGTCCGCTTTTGTCTCTCAGAAATACATACTCAATGAATACACACTCCCAACTCGAATTATTGGTATTAAATATTCTCGCTTCTTCACGGGTTCGAAACAAACCACTTTGGAAGGGGTGTCGCTCGCCACCCCACCACACAAAATAGGTTCCAGCAGAGATTACCCCCATTGATTCAGATGTGAATGGGCAGGACAATTTCATATCCTTATCAAATCTTCCGATTGCATATACCTCAACCCAATCTTCTAAATGTTTCTTTGAAGAGTTGAGTCTTGTGCACAGTTTCTTAAAATCTCTTTTGTTGTAACAAGTTAAAATACTTTCTTGATATCCCATATTATTCTCCTTTGTTTTTTATTTATATTTCAACGAATCACATTAATCTAAACATAAACATTTACATTTGTGTCTTCGTATTTGTGAATGCGGTGCTTGGTTGATTGCGAATATAGATACTTTTTTGCATAGTCAATATCTAATGTGGCAGAAGCAACCAAATCATATTCGCTCTTTGATAAATTCTTATATTTTTTCTTGGTTTTGCTATCTTCAAGGAAGGCAACGGAGGTGGTGACTTTTGCAGTTGCGCTCCTTTTACCTTCGACTTTGCAACTGTATGCAACAGTTGGGTCAAAACGAAGATACCAGTCAAAGCAATCTTCGGATACCACAATTCGGTCAACGAATGCTTCTACAACCTTTTCGGGAATATCTTCTATGCTTTCGAAATCAACCATTTGTTCCATTGCATATTCAAGCATCTTAATTCTCTCACCAAAATCAATTTCCTCAACAGGTTCTGTGTCTGCTTTGAGTTCGGAAATCGCCTTTTTCAAGGTATCAATTTGAGGTTCTAACTCTGCCTTGCGCTCGAAGAATTGCTCTCTGCTAATCTCTCCATCTTCTCGCATAATAATAGAATTCTTCAAACGATTTTCAAGTTTGGTAAGTTCTTTTTGTTTGTTAGCGATAATTTGAGTATTATCGTGTGCGGGGTTGTCAGCAATATGTTTCTGCAACAGGTGATTTGCGGTAGCAAGAATTTCGTCAACATCGGTAATAAAGTTAGTAAATACATACTTTGCCATCATTTTGAGTTTCCACTGTGGTACCATAGGTGATGTGCAAACGCCTTCAATAGACAGTCCTTTATTAAGTCGGGTTTGAACTGTTCCACTTCTAACAGAACTATAACATTGATAACCATAAACGGTGCGCGAATTTTTGTGTGCCCACTTGTGTCTGTTAAAACAACAACCGCATACACAAACAAGTAATTTAGACCAAACATTAACCTTGTTTTTTTGACCGTTAGGTCGAGGACCTGTTTGCAAATTAGGCAGACTTTTACGATGACTTTCCATTATCTCTTGAACCTTATCAAACTCCTCCACAGTAACAATCGGTTCGTGTGAACCTTGGATAACAATCCTATCCTTGTCACCATAATTGTTCTTTCGTTTTTGAGTTTTATAGCCATCACTATACTGTTGACCATAATCGAGCAAACCACAATAAAACTTCCTTTTGAGAGTTTTTGATATTACAGAGGCATACCAGTTAGTTTTGCCTTCGGCAGTTTTCCGTCCTGCTTGCTCAAGCATAAACTGAATTTTGCGAACACCGTTTCCCTGTAAGTACCAATCGAATATCATGCGAACCGTTTCTGCCTGTTCAGTATTGATTACAAACCCTGGAACAAAAACATCAGGAGCAACTTCTCGTTTAATGCGGTCATACCCAAGAATATTGCCATTGCCGTAAAGAACACCTTTCTGTCGTGCCATATTGATACCATATTTAACTCTATCACTTATTTTACGACTTTCATCTTGTGCAAGGCTTGCCATTAGAGTTAATCGAAATTCTCCATCTGGGTCATCCGTTCTGATTTTATCGCCTATAAAATCAACGATTACACCCATCTCTTTAAGTCGTTCTGCATATTTAAGGGTATCGACGGTATTACGAGCAAAACGAGATACCTCTCTGGTGATGATAAGAGAAAATTTACCTTTTTCAGCATCCCGTATCATTCGCATAAACTCTGGTCGCTTCTTTGCAGAAGTTCCAGTAATACCTTCATCAATATACCGTCCTACCTCGATATAGTTGGGATTTTTCTCAATAATATCAGTGTACCACTCCAACTGATTATCAAGGGCCAACACCTGTGCTTCGTGTTCAGTAGATACGCGAGCATAAACAGCCACCCGTATGGGGGTGTTATTATTCATCACTTACATGTCCTCCTTTGCTGTATCATTTGATTCGCCTTATAAAATATTTCTTCACTTATAATCGGTTCGTGAGAGCCATCAACAATCTCATTAGAGCGAATATAACGGATTTTCCCAAAATACACAGGGTTTTTAAGAATGCGAGCAACGGTAGTCTGCTGCCAATAAGACTTGCCCGTAGATGTGATTTTGCCTTGTTCTTTCAGAATCTTGCAAATTTTACCCACACCATACCCCTTGATGCAAAAGTCAAAAATCATACGAACGGTCTCAGCTTGGTCGGGGTTAATAACATAATTACCATCAACCTTATTGTAACCGAGCACGTTTCCCGTGCCGAATACAGTGCCCTTTGCACGGGAGCGTTCCTGACCGTGCTTAACCCTTTGAGACTGTCTGCGACTTTCGTCCTGTTGGAACGAAGCCATCATCAAAATACGATATTCGCCGTCATAGCTATCAGTACGAATCTTCTCGCTAATTGAAAAGACAGTAACTCCCATTTTTTTAAGTTTCTCTATATGACACAAGACATCTGATAGATTTCTAGAAAAGTCGTGCAATTCGTGCACCCAGATTTCATCAAACAAACCATTTTTTGCATCAAGCATCATTTGCTGAAAACCACTTCGGTCATTGATAGTTCGTCCAGACTTGTTCAGGTCGGTGTATTTAGCAACAATAGTACGATTGGGGTTGCGCTCGGCATACTCCGAGCACATCTCCACCTTGCGGTCAAGGTACAGTTGGTCTGCATTTGCAACACGAGCATAGATTGCTATACGGATAGTTTTTTCTGTATTAGTATTCATTGTTGATTACTCCCTTCAAATTAACTCGCAAGTGCGAACTGGGTAATGTCTACGATTTTGGAATTATCCTTTAAGATATTTTCGTAAACATGGGGCTTGATTTTACCATCCTGGTAAAGCGCTTCTATAAGTTTTAAGGCGGCAAAGACAATATACTCATTTCTGCCAGATACAGATTTTTTGTTATTAACAACGTTATTTGTCATTTAATAACCTCCTTTAAGATTTAATATAGGGTGAGGCGGGTCAGCACCACTTTATGTAAAAAAAGAACCCGCACCTCTTTTGCTAATGTAAAAAGAGATACGGATGCTGATATAAAGACAATATTGCATGCTCATAATGTCGTTCGTTTCAGATATCTTTTTCAATTTTTACATAAGCAGTTTCCTCAACAATTCTTTTTTCTTTCCTGTCTGCAAGTGGGTTTGCTGTTGTGCCACTATTATACCATTGGACGTGTGCACCGTGCAAGTGAACCCCTTCGTTAAAATGCACATATTGAAAAATTGAAAACTACCCCTTTTGAACTTTAAAAGTTGAGATTGCAAAAAATGCCAAAATCGCTATTTTTGACAAATAACAAAAACAGGCCATTTTTGTTGAGGTTTTACAAAAACGACCATTTTAAAGCACTTTTTTGAAGAAGAATTTTTAAGTTTGATAGATTCTAAAAGTAAAAAAATGAAAAAGCAGGCACTTTGAACTTTTAAAGTTGAAAATGCCCGAATATTACGAGTGATGATTTTTATCGTTTGTAAAGTTTTGTGATTTAATGATAAAAACCGCTTATAAAGTTTGTGCAACCTTACTTCTGAAAAATCTAATCTTTATTATGGTTGCCGCTTAATTTAACAAGAAATATAAATGTGTACAATTTGAACTTTTAAAGTTGAAAATCATATGAAAAAATACCTTTTTAAAACAAGGTTGTTAATTTTGAATTTTAAAAGTTCAAAATGCAACTTTCAAAATAATTAAGATGAATAAGCCGCACTTGGACAATGTTGGCCAAAAAGAATTTTTTAAATGACATAGCAAAGCAGACTATCACACTTTGCTCTTTGAAAAAGCGAGTGATAATAGCCTTGATTTCTTGACATTTTTTACATTTTAACTTACTCTTAACGACGTAAACTAAGAAATGTATTTTATATGTTATTAGGCATCCTACGAACTGTCGTTTATAGGAACGGTGTAATAATATGTTCCCATAGGGATAACGGGGGCATAAACAATAGTGAAGTGTTGTGTGTGTAAATTTGCGCATAATTTCGTTTCCTTTCTTCTGTTAAGGCATTGTCTAAAAATTTGTAAATTCATTTCTAAAACGAAATTGTTGTATTCTTGTAAATTCTGTTCTTCAACTGATATTACAGAATGCGATAAAAGTGTATTATCTGGTATCAATTCTGCTTTGGCAAAAGCATACGGCAAAATATTATAGTTAGAGACCTTATTTATCAGTTCGACTTGCTCTTTACGGTTTTTAATATTTTTACCGAGAGAGGTTTTGATTAATGTATGTACCTTCTTTGTAATGGTGCTGTAACGGTTGTTTGGATATTCAAACTGTAATATTGCTTGTGCCGTGCTTTTATAGTCCTTGAAATTAAGTATAGTTCCACCTAACTTAAATTTCTCCAAAGTAGCATCGTAGAATTGTTTCCAAATCGCTGGGTATTTAAGTATCTCGCCAGATGCATTCTTGCCCAACATTTTTCTTCTAAAATGTTTGCGACATTCTGTTTCAATTCTAACAGTAGGAGGTAGTGTTTTTCTGATTTCTTCTGGCAGGTGCGGGTCTTCGTTTTTTAGATAGATTTTCAAGACCAAACCGCTACTCATATAACGATAATCGCCATTATCGCCGTATGTTTTTTTCTTATACTTTCCAATAACAGGGTGCTTTTGTGTCCACACAACGAATTCCTTGGCATCTTTGATGCTGGGGAATTCTATATTTTTATTAACATCTAATCTACTTATGTATGAGTTTTCAATATATAATGGATGCCCAAGTTCGGATAAGATTGCTTGTTCCACTTTTTCTTTAACAAGTTCATATTGGTTGTTTGTATATGGAATAGTATTGCATCCGTTGGCAAGTTTTGAAGCACTGAAAGAAGTCATTAACATACTCCAATGCGGTATGTAAATCAAAGCGACATCATTAACTTTTTTATAAAATGAATCGGGTTTGCCTTTCTTTTTCGGTGGATTATATATCCAACCAGTGCTGTCAAAATTGGTTCTGTGATATGTCCACTGCAATTTAACGGTATCTACTGTCAAATCGGTTTTAACATATGGGGTCATCTTTATCACCTCCCTTCGAAAAGTAAAAGTGATAAAGTTTAAGATATAATCTCGATTTTGTCAATACCCGCAATCTGCAAAAATGCCCCGATTATGTGCTTATATGTGTGTCAAAACATGTGTCTACATATCCATATTTAAATTTATATTAAGACTTATATTAAGACACATATTTTCTCTGATATCTTGTTTATGACCGACCAACCGACCATTTTAGAAAAGTCTAAAAAATGGTCAAGTTTGAGTTGAAAAATGGTCAAGTTTTGGTAATTTAAAAAATACACTTTTGAAATAATCGATTTTAAAATCGTTTGGCTCCTTAACCCACTTATTTGAGGAACCAAGTATAACATACTCAAAACAGGTCAAAACGATAGCATTTCGCCCTCTAATCGATTGCAAAAAATATACGAAATTTTTAAATCGTCCTAAAAAATCATTTTAAGCCCACCGACCAACCTACTCATCCGAGAATACAAAATGGTCTTGTACTTGCCGTCAAAGTACGCTAAAATAAGTACCCAAAATCAATAGAAAAACGAGGTGAAAAATATGGGTAAAAATAATGGCTATTTTGATGACTTAAAAAAATATTTTTTTGAGAAGATGGGACCGACCAACGAACAGACTTTTGAAGACACTACTGTCCGAAGTTTCGCAGATTTCTATACTCAAAAAAGAATGCTATATGCATACAACTGCGATAACCCTGAAATGAGCAATGCAAGCAGGATGATATGCGAGTGCTTCCTTGCTGGGAAACTAACGAAAATTCTATTGGAGCATGCGGATACCAAAGATGACCTTTATTTCGTAGGTCGCATCGAAGATATTCTCTCGGTAAATATGGGGTGTGACATCTACGAACTTTTGAAGACCACAATGGAGGTATTGTCGGTCGGTGGGTTCTACGATATTATAGAAAAGAAGGAGGCTCTTCTTCACCCCAATCTTACCTATCATCTGGATATTAATACGAACAGTGTGCAGATGGTATTGACTATTTTATATACTACCTTCCTAATGGGTGCCGCCGTTGAGCTGCGATAAAAAATCAATAGAACGTATTTCATCTGCGCACATAATAAAAACGACCATTTTGAACTTTAAAAGTTGAAAGTGGTCTATTTTTTAAGAGCTCTTCGGTCAGGCGGCGAATTCCGTGGGGCGGCGAGCAAAATTTCTATTAATTTTCGATTTTCAAAGATGAAATCGCTGCAAATATCACTTTGATGAAAGAACTGGTGTAAAAATCGATTGATTTGAACTTTTAAAGTTGAAAACGGCATAAAAAAGAAACAGCAGCACATGCGGTGCACGTGCTGCCATCTCATTCCATTTATCTTTCCAGTTCTTCGGAGAACATATTTAATGATAAAATATTCTTAACCGAAAAGCAAGAAAACCTACCTAATAGCCTTTGTGTTGCTCTTTGATATGTTTTATGATATAATAGAAAAAATTACGGTGATTATACTGATATTCGTGAAATAAGATAATGGGGAGAATATTAAAATGAGTTACGCTTTATGTGAACATTATTTGGACAAAGCAAGAAATCCACAAGACAAGACTACAAAAATACACGAGCAGGTAATACGCAAGTTTTTTGATGATTATGATACACCGTGTTTGTCTGATTTATCCAGTCGAATTGATGATTTTTTAAAATATAACGCTACCATTGTCCTAACAGATATTCAGAGAAAAAGTGAAATCTTAATCATTGACAAAGAAATGTTTAATAAGTGGGCAAATAATTATTACGGCTTGTCTTCACTTTTACAAGTAAAGGTTACATGCTCATTTGAAACGAAGTTGCTTGATTCGGACATCATTATTTATAAAACCCGCGAATTTACCTGGAAAGATTATACTTCTTACGAACAGGCGCCAATGCTTGAGTTGCAAATATACGATGAAGCCTCTGGCTGTTTATTGGAAAGCCGAGTGTATCGCACACATTCAAAGTTGTTTGCTTTTTTAGATAAAAATATTGAAAAGCATGAAACTGACGAAACAGTAATTACATATAAAAACAGAAAATGTACTATTGAAGTTAATGGTATCAATATATCAAATTATTGCACCAGTCCCGAATCTAATTGTGTTTCGATTTGGTCATCACCTGATAATAGTTGTGTTGTTTCAAATAAATGCATTATTGACGGATTGTTCTAAAGCACGGTAAAACCGTTATACATATGGTGAGTTCAACGAGTTTTAATTAAATCAATAGAGGAAAGAAGCACGGTTTACAGAACCGTGCTTCTTCATTTTTTTGGATTTAAGGTTGTATATATAGATACATTATGTTATAATAAAGTGTATAATTGCTATAATTGTAATTTTTTGTAATAAGAAGGATTTTGATATGGGTATTCTATCAACACTTTTAGGGATAATACCTCCCGAACAACCGCCTGAACTTAATAGCATTTTCCCAGTTGCGGCGGCACAAAAAGTTAGAAATGGTTCACTCCCTACAATTCAGGCAGATAAGATAATTTTATCAGCTGGTGAAGTTTGTCACTTTGTTGATATGGGTGCTGCTTTGACTGAAAAGAAAAAATATCGCAGAGTTCATAGTGGTGGTAGTTATCATATGTGGAAAGGATACACTGCCCATTTGGGACACAGCGAGAGTGTTCCGATTTCGCAACCCGAATACACCAAAGGTATTTTCTACATAACAAACCAACGTGTGATTTTTGTTGCCAAAAATCACGGGTTCGATAAAAAGATAAAAAACCTTACTGCAATAACCCCTTATACCGACGCTATTGGTTTACAGTTTGGAAGCAAAACGTATAACGTACTCTTGCCCGACGGTGAAACGGCAAAACTGGTTTTGGATATGTTGATTTAAGGAATGTGTTAGATGATTGATTTAAAAGGCGTGGTTGAAAAATACCCTGAATGTTTAGATAGTGCCACAAAGTTCAAAAGTTATATGATGGACTTGTATCCAGATAACTCGAATAAGGCACGTATAAGAATACTTGCAGATATCGTAGACTGTGGTATTGCATTGGAAATCAAGAGCGGTAAAACTGACAGCATTTCTATTTCCAACTTTTGCAACACAATGGAAAGCCAGTATGGATATTCTGCCAAATTGGTTGAAGAGTGCATCGACCAATTTATCGTTGCCTTCGGTTTCAAAACGGAAGCGACAATGGTAGCTCCGCAAACAACTGAAAATATTCTTAAGAAGGACGGCGCCATTGCTATGATAGGAATCGGGGGCGCTGGAGGAAACACAATAAATAAGGCTAAGAAGCAAAACGGAATATCTTTAATCTCCATTGATGACGGAATTGAATGGACAGATACATCTAAGGCTGATGAAAAAATTTCTATCAACCTAAAATCAGGTTATAACAATACGTACAGTATAGCTGATAGCGATGTTGCAAAAATAGATGCTGTTACTTCAAGATTTCCTATCATTCTTATTTTTGCAGGTTTAGGTGGAAGAACAGGAACAAACATTACTCCTACAGTAATTCAGTCAGCTCAAAAACACGGGGCGATGGTAATTACGGTAATGACTAAACCCTTCCTTTTCGAGGGTAAAGATAGAGCAACCATAGCAGAAAACGGCGAAAAGAACATTAAGGAGATTTCAGATTGCTATATTGTTGTTGCTAATGAATTGATAAAATTTGCTTCCTCAGCAAAAATTACATTTAGTAATGCTTTTCTTTTTGTAGATGAATTGATTGCTGAAATTGTGCAAGTTATTTTGAATTGCATCCCATCATCTGTATCAAGTCAAAAAACAATATCTGATGAGTCAAAAAAGAAAATTATTGAAGAAATCAATCATCTTGTGCCCAATTATAAAATTGTAGAATCGGTTGGGCCAGTAACAAAAAACAAACCAGAGCATCAAAATACAAGTAGCGCAAGCAGAATTCTTGAATCTGCAAATGTTGGTAACAATCGTAGCGATGACAAAAAAGTCAACACTTCTAATCCTGGCAATAAAACAACAATAGCCGCTCCTGTTGAAAATAAAAGTTTCAAAAAGAACGATGAAAATTTTTGTGAGCATTGCAACAGTTGGGTCGGTTATACAAACTTCTGCCATTTTTGTGGAAAGCCCAAAAATATAAGGGTTGAACGTCGTCTAAACGGAAAGTGTCAACATTGTGGGGGAGATTTTAAAGGTATATTCTCAGTGAAGTGTTCGATATGTGGGAAACCTAAAGATTACTATAAAGTTTAATCATAAAACGGAGGATAAAATATGAGCGATTTTAAAAGCGGTACAAAAATTAAACTTACAAACGGTGATGAAATTACCGTTAAGTCCAAACTCGGTGAAGGTGGACAAGGTGCGGTTTATAAGGTTCTGTATAAGAACCAAGAATATGCACTGAAATGGTATCTACCTACATATCTTAAAAATTTAAAACCGAACTACAAAAAATTCTATAAGAATCTTGAGCAAAACGTTCTCTCAGGTAGTCCTTCTAATGCATTCTTATGGCAGAAGGCTATTGCCATTACTGGTAAACACAGCAATGGTTTTGGATACATAATGGATTTGCGACCTGCAAACTTCTCTGAATTCACAAAGTTCATTAAAGCTCGTGAGCATTTCAGTAGCACCGAAGCGGTAATTCGTGCTGCCATCAATGTTGTTGAAGCATTCCAAGCACTTCACAGAAAAGGTCTTAGTTATCAAGATTTAAGCCCTGGCAACTTCTTTATCGACAAAACAAATGGTGACGTTTTGATTTGCGATAATGATAACGTTGCTCCGTATGGTGAAAACTTGGGTGTTGGCGGAACTCCTGGTTATATGGCTCCCGAAGTTATTTTAGGCAAAGAAAAACCAAGCACCAATACCGACTTGTTCTCACTCTCGGTTATCCTGTTTGAACTTTTCTTCCTCTCTCATCCCCTTGAAGGTGCAAACTGTTGCAAACATCCTTGCCTTACACCTGCAATTGAAAGAGAACTCTATGCGGAAAACCCCGTATTTGTTTGCAGTAAGACCGATAGGTCTAACGCTCCCGTTCGTGGCACTTGCTCGAACTTAATGAACTTGTGGCCAGTATATCCCGAATTCTTACAAGATGCTTTCCAAAGAGCGTTTGGCGAAGGCTTAAAAGATTGCAACAAACGTCTTTCCGAAGCAGAATGGAGAAAGGTATTATATAGACTTCTCGATGAAGGTGTTACTTGCCCAAGATGTAAAGAAATCAACTTTGCTTCTATGAATAAAGACGGCATTATTGGTTGTACAGTTAATAGTTGCCGCAAGACATATCCTGTTCCTTTCAAGGCGGTAGTAAATGGATTTGAAATCTATGTAGATTCTGGAAAGGTTTTGACCGACTACCACGTTACATATGGTAGCAGAGACACAGTTGTTGGAACCTTCGTAGAAAGCAAAAAGAATCCTGGCGTATTCGGTCTCAAAAATGATTCAACAACCATTTGGAATGTTGAATACCCTGGCAAAGAACCGATGACCTATGAAAGTGGCAAGGTTGTTACAGTAATTCCTGATACAGTTATTACTATCGGCAATAAAAAAGTTGTTATTGAAAAAACAGAAATCCAAGCACAGGCTTAATTTATATAAAACAAAGGAGAAATAAAAATGGATAATTTTAACGGCGGAAGATATGGTGAAAACATTGAGGAAGTAGCGGCGAGAACAATGGCGCTCTTCTATCTCTTTGACAAATCAGGTAGTATGTCTGGCACAAAAATCGGTCAGGTAAACTATGCAATGAAAGATATTCCGAAAATCATTATGGAAATTTCTGATGACGCTCCTAATGCAAACATCGTAGTTGCGGCAGCATCCTTCTCGACTGGTGTAGAATGGATTACTCCTCAACCCCAAACCCCAGAAGAATTTATCAATTCTTGGAGAGATATGCAGGCAGAAGGTCTCACTTCTCTCGGTGCTGCATTAACCTCTCTTAACGAAAAAATGTCTCGCAAGGCATTCTTAGGTGATAATCCTATGGGATATCTTGCTCCTGGTATCATCATTTTGAGTGACGGCGAACCCACTGACGAATGGGAGAAGCCTCTTGCTGCTCTTAAACAAAACAACTGGTTTAAGAATGCTATCAAGATTGCTTTTGCTGTTGGTGATGATGCTAATAAGCAAGTTCTTGGTGAAATCTGCGGAAGCCCCGAAGCAGTAATCTCTATCGATGACCCCGAAAAAATCAGAGGATACATTAAGTTCGTTACCGCAGCTGTATCTAAAACTGGTACTACCAGTCAGGCTGCTCTCGGCGAAACTCCTCAAGAAAAGGTGTTACAGCAGATTCAGGATATTGATGACGACAAACCTTTTGTTGTTGATATTCCTGACATTGACGACAACCAGTGGTAATTAAGACCTAATTGGAGACAAAAATGAAAAATTACATAATAGATAATATCTCTATTCGTGGTTTTTCTCATATTCAGGCAAACAAAGAGTGCCAAGATAATTCTTTAAGTTGGCAAACCGAAAGTTATGCTGCTGTTATTGTTTGTGATGGTCATGGTGGCGAAAAATATATCAGGAGTGCCGACGGTTCTGCTATTGCCTGCGCAATGGGAAAACGAGCAATAGATGAGTTTATGCAGAGTGTTTACACTAAAAAAACACTCTCAAATACCTATGTCTCGGAATTGAATACCAATAATTGCGATAAACTTCTTTCCCAATTGGAAAGGTCTATAATTCATTCTTGGAACGAAGAAGTAATCAGCAACTATACGGAAATACCGCTTGATACCGATGAAAAATGGGAGGCTCTTTCGGATAGTGATAAAAAAGCACTCCAAAGAAGCCCTGTTAAAGCATACGGTACAACTTTTATTGCTTCTGTTATCACTAAAAGTTTTTGCTTTATAATTAAACTTGGTGACGGTAATGCGAATCTAATACTTGATGATATGTCGGTCTTTTCACCTGACGAATTGGCCGACGATATGTTGCAGTTTAATGTCACAACATCTATGTGTAATAGTGATGCAGATGTAATGTTCAGACATTATTTTAGCAATATTACATTTGGTGAAGATAAGCACATTGTTGGTGTTTTGCTATCATCGGACGGTGTTATTAACTGTTTCCGTGCCGAGGAAGCATATCATTCCTTTGTTGAGAACGTTTATTACGCATATGGTGAAGAAACTATCGAAAATGCAAAAAAAGAACTCGAAGGTGCTCTAAATGTCTTTTCCGAAAGAGGCAGTGGAGATGACCTTTCTATTGCTATTATTCGTAGTGAAATGACCGAAGATGAAAAGGTTCAATTGAAAGCAAAGCGCGAACAAGAAGCAATAGACCGTGAAAAGAAGCGCATAGAAAAAGAAAGAACTGAAGCAGAACAACTTCGTCTTGAAGCAGAACAGGCTAAAGCTGAGGCTGAAAAAGAAAAAGCGGAAACCGAAAAAATTAAATTAGAAACCGAGAAGGCCAAAGCCGAACTTGAAGCAGAAAAAGAGAAACTAAAAAAAGAAAAGTTTGCCCTTGAAAGCGAAAAGTATGCTCTTGAATCTGAAAAATCCAAAAAGACAGTACCACCAGTTATTGTTGTGAAGAAGACATCTGCACAAGCAGTTCCTGTTGACCCTATTACTAAAATTGTAACTGGCGCTATTGGACATGTAACCGAAATAGTGGAAGAAGTATTCTTTGACGATGGAAAAAGGGATAAATAATGACCTACGATAGATATTATTATTCAATACTTTCTTCTTCTGATAAGCAGATTTATAAAACCTTGTATAAAGGGATACAGAATTTTGAAACGAATATAACGGTTCCTAAATCAACTGTATCCCTACAAAACATTTTTCAATATGTTGGTCTGGATAACCCTCATATCTTTTACGTTGATTTTAATCACTACACGTATTCCAGTGGCCTTTTAAACACGACTATAACTCCAACTTATTGGTATACAAAGCATGAAGTATCTGAAATCGACAAAAAGGTTCAAAATGTATTGAAAAAGATGGTTTCGAGAGTTCAAGGTGCCACCGATTACGAAAAGGAAAAGTCGGTACATGACCTGCTTATTGAAAACGTTGTTTACGATACGGTTGCTTTTCAAAATCTAAATAAATATCATTCGCGCTCTAACTCAATATTGGGCGTTTTGTTTTATAAGACTGCGGTTTGCGAGGGTATTGCCAAAGTTACAAAAATGCTTTTGAACTTATTGGATATCAAATGCATTGTTGCAATGGGAACAGCAGGTGGAGAACTTCACTCTTGGAATATTGTTAAAATCGATAATGAGGCATACCAATTAGATGTCACTTGGGATATTAATCTTTCCTCAAAAGATAATTTTAGGTATGACTATTTCAATTTAACCGACCAAGAAATGCTTATAGACCATAATCCCAGCATTAAATATCCTGCTTGTAAAAGTAATCAAAGCAATTACTTTTACAAAAGCAAACTTGTTGCAAAGAATTTGCTGGATATAGAAAAAATTATTGCCGCCAGTAAATTACATCGTAAAAAGTTTATTACATTTAAGTATGTAGGCGACAATTTTGAAAAAACGGTTAAAAGTGCCGTAAGCATTGCAAGTTCTATGAAAGTATTTTCTGTAATTAAAAGTGTTTCTTATTCAGTGAACAATGACCAAAAAATTTGCACAATAAAGGTATAGGCGACCATTATGATAAATTTAAAAGATGTAATATCAAAATATCCTGAATGCCTTGAAAGTTCGGAAAAATTAAGAGCATATCTTACCGACCTTTACCCCAATAAAAAGGCGAAGGTTAGTATTATTGTTGCTATTTTTAATTGTGGCATTGCCGAAGAGATAAAAAATATGAACACAATCGATGAAATGGCACTATCTCGTTTTTGTAATAGGTTGGAGAATGATTTTGGGTATTCTCAAAAACTTGCCCACGCCTGCTTAGAGGGTTGGGTCTTGGCTTATGATAAGAATGCACCTATACACGTTCTTGAAACAAAAGATATTACTATCGAGACTCTGTTAGAAACGCCCCAAAAGCCTAAACCAACCGTTTCAAGTGCAAGAAAAGAAAGAGTCAATAATGATTTTATAATCAATAACGGTGTTTTAATTGAATGTAAAAAATCCAAAAACAAGTGTGAAAGCATAGAAATACCAAACGGAGTTATTGCGATAGCAGATAAAGCTTTTAGAGATTTTTGCAATCTAAAAAATGTTGTTATTCCAAACACTGTTCAAAGAATTGGTGTCTCAGCTTTTCAGGGGTGCCACAGTCTAACAAGCATTATAATTCCAAATGGAGTAACTGTTATTGATGATTTGGCTTTTTCTAATTGTTTTAGTTTAAGAAGTGTTACTATTTCAAGCAGCGTTAATTCCATTGGCGATAGAGCTTTTTGCCTTAATAAACTCGAAGAAATTTTCGTATCAGCAGATAATCCTGTTTTTCATAGTGCCAACAACTGCTTAATTGATACCGAAAGACGACGCTTAATCGTGGGCTGTAAAAATAGTGTTATCCCCGCAGACGGAAGTGTTACCGTTATTGATGTACACGCTTTTGAAAATTGCACCGACTTACAGACTATAGAAATCCCAGATTCTGTAACTGTTATTGGAAAACTGGCTTTTGCTGGCTGTACAAATCTTGTAAAAGTTGTTATACCTAAAAGTGTACAACGAATAAATGATTGCGCGTTTATGGGATGTTCTCATCTTGAAATCGTACGAATATTAAGCACTGATACTTTTGTGGATTATAATACATTTGAACGATGTAATAACTTGACGCTATATGTTTTGAAAGGCTCTATTGCAGAAAGTCATGCTCGAAGAAGAAATATAAAATATGTAATTGAAAATGAAGATGAACTTTATGATTTGGTTAATCTTGATGATTTCGTAATTGAGGATGGCCTCCTGAAAAAATATATCGGTGAAAACAATGATATCGTTGTAGTGCCCGAAGGTGTAACAAGTATTGGTGTTAGTGCTTTTGAAGGCATCGAAGATGTCTTTGAGGTAATTCTCCCCGATACTGTTACAATTATAGAAAACAGTGCTTTTTCTCACTGCGACGGACTGGAAAGAATAAAAATCCCCAATAGTGTAGATACCATCGAGGCTGCCGCTTTCTATGATTGTAGTCATCTAGAAGAGATAACTATGCCGCAAGGAATCACAAAAATCGCAGATGCAACCTTTGCCTATTGTTTAAGGCTTTCAAGTGTCATATTACCCGATTCGGTAACAAAAATAAGCGATTTTGCTTTTCTTCATTGTGATAATTTGTATGATATTACATTATCAGAAAATGTGGAAGATATAGCATATAATGCCTTTGAAGAATGTAATGTCACGATTCATTCTAAAGAAAGCTCATATGCAATCGAATTTGCCGAAGAGAACGGTATAGATTACGAAGTTGAATAATTTATGGGAATATTATTATGGTTGATTTAAAACGAGTTATAACTAAATACCCACAGTGTTTAGAGACTTCTCAAAAGTTACGAGCATATTTAATTGACTTGTACACTAACGAGAGGCCTTATATTGCTATACTCGTTTCTATGTATAATGCGGGTATATTCTTTGAAATTAAAAACCTTAAATCAATCGACGACAGCGCTATAAATACATATTGTTCCAGACTTAAAAACGAATATGGATATGATACATCCTTTTCAAGCACTTGCGTGAAAATTTGTGCACAAGCGTTCGACGTTGTCATTAACAAACCACAGCCTAAAATCTCTGCTTCTGGTGGAGAAGAACGAGTTATAAAATACGAAAACGGCAAACAAACCGCTTATAAGAGAATTCAATTAGATACAGAACAAATCGCAGCTTTTAAGAGAATTGAAACCACCAACTATAATTTCTTTATAACTGGAAAGGCTGGTACTGGCAAATCAGTATTGCTTCAATATTTTATGGCCAATTCCGCAAAAAAGGTTGCCGTTGTTGCTCCTACGGGTATTGCAGCGATAACAATTGGTGGTCAAACGATTCATTCTCTCTTCGGTTTGAAGCCGTGTCTTCAAAACACTCTAAACAAGCAGGAAATCGCTTTGAATGCCGCAACCGCAAAGATACTGTCTAATATCGAAACTCTTGTCATAGACGAAGTTTCGATGGTTAGATGCGATATTATGGATATGATGGACGCAAAGCTTCGAAAAGCGAAGAATCGTTCTGATATTCCTTTCGGTGGATGTCAAATTGTTGCCTTTGGTGACCTTTATCAACTTGCTCCTGTAATGGAAAAAGATGATACCGTAAGAAAATTTTTGTTTGACGTATACGGTAGCGAGTTTTTCTTTGCAGCACCAGGTGTTAAGCAAAATCCATTCCGTATTATTGAATTAAAGACCGTGCATCGTCAAAAGGATATGGATTTTATCGATATTCTTAACGGTGTTCGTGTCGGCAGAAATGATAGTTCTATCTTGAATAAAATCAACACAAGAAACATAGTTCCGCCACCAAATGCCAGATACATAACATTGACTGCAAAGCGCAGTGCTGCCGATAAGGTTAATATCGCAAAATTAAATATGCTGCCATCGCAAGAGCATACATATCACGGCAATATTAGCGGTGGTTTTAAGGCTGATGAAACACCAACAGATATTGCTTTAAGGTTAAAAGTCGGTGCACAGGTTATGATGATTAACAACGACAACCAAAAGCGATGGAGTAACGGAACCTTAGGTGTTGTTTCTGCTCTTGCATCCGACAAAATACAAGTGGACATTAAGGGTGCAAAATATTGGATAGAGCCTGAAATTTGGCACAAATACCATTATAAATACTTCGATGCACCCCCTGTAATAAGAAAGACTATTGTTGGAACCTTTGAACAGTTTCCAGTAAAACTTGCATATGCAATTACCATCCACAAATCGCAAGGTAGAACCTTCGATAGTGTAATGCTCGATTATTCCGCAGGTCATGCATTTAGCGCAGGACAAACCTATGTGGCATTATCTCGTTGCAAGTCATTAAATGGATTGTATCTGCAAGAGAGATTGGTTCCATCAGATATTAAAGTTGAAAAAGAAATAGTTGAATTCTCACGGAAAAACACTATTGAACTGTAAAATACACAAACATTGGATGGGTATAAATGGATTTTTCTAAAATATTTATCGGTCACGCCGAAAATTTAATAGAACGTTCTAAAACCAAAGCATTACTTGGTGATATGTTGCAAAATGATATGACACAAGTATATGCTTTGATGAGCGCGTATGACCTTGATATAGTTGGCATTGTAGAATCTAAGGGGCAATTAGATTTCATAGAAAAAAGCGGCCTTGTAGACCGCCTTGTGAAACGCTTTTCAATGATTGAACGAACTGCCGAGTGGAGTATTGATACCTGGACTAAAATTCTCACTCCTAAACTTATGCAAGAGCTCGCCAACAAAAAAGCAGGTATTTCCCGCGAAAAAGAAAAAATAGCGATGGAAATGCTTTCTATGACCGAAGAGACTTTGGTTGATAATGGTAATTATGAAACAGCATTTATTTCAAGAGACGATGTAAGCGACTACCACACAAACGTTTCTCTAACAAAAAAAGAAGGAAAAATATTTGTTCCATGTGGTTTTGGTAATACCGATAACGGTTTCTTTATTTGCGGTATTACCGAAACGGGTTTGCCTACCGCAACCAAAGAAGGAAATATTTTTGCCCTTGTATATAATTATTTAACTCGAAATTCAAGAATGACAGCCGATGATATTCCTAAATATTTTGATACTCTTCATACACCGTTTCAGATGGATTATCAGAGGGTATTTCGTTTAAGTATAATCGTTCTACAAATGATTAAGAACGATTTCTATTACTCCAACGGTGCATTGAATATTCAATATGCCAACAATGATGAATTGGATTTAGCAATAGGTTTAATCAATCATTATGCAAAACTTTTTGCACACCTTATTGGTGTAAATTATCCATTAGTTAAAATTGCACCGAATCAAAAAGCAATCAGCGTGTCTATTGATACTAAAACAAACGGTATTTATGTTGAGGAAAACAATACTCCTTGCAATGCACGTGAGATTTGGTTTGGTCAGAAAATATCTTATCGCTTAAAGGAAGATGTTCATCTAAAAGATTTAGAGTATATTTTGAGCGAAATTTCCGATTTTGATTCTTTTAAGGAAGGTCAATTCGAGGCTTTGCAAAATATGCTCTCCACAAATGAACATTCAATTTGCATTATGCCTACGGGTAGCGGTAAATCTCTAATATTCTATATGGCATCACTTTTACAGCCATTACCAATGTTCATTTTGTCACCAACCGATATTCTAATTGAGGACCAAATTAGAAATCTTAAAAAATTTCATCATATTGATAATGTATCGCATTTGAAACTCACCGAAAATAACGATTTTTCAAATTTTAACATTTGCAATAGTCTTATGTATTTGACTCCAACAACATTCCAAAACAGACATTTGCTCGTTAAATGCCGCCACATTAACAATGGTGTAGAATTAAGCGGTTACCACAACAAGAGAATTTCTCACGGAGCACAAATCAGTTATGTTGTTTTAGATGAAATTCACTGTTTATCAAACTGGGGACATGATTTCAGGCCTGAATATTTAATGCTGTCGCGATATCTTTGGAAATTTTTAGACAAGGTTACGTTTTTAGGTTTTACTGCCACCGCCAATTATACGGTTGTTGAAGATATTCAGCGCCAGCTTAAGATTCCCGTTGAAAACATATTCTCACCGATTGAGTTAAAAAAAGATAATATTAGTTATGATTTTCGGGCGGTTAGAAGCATTGAAGATATGTATCTGGAAGTTGCTTCTATTGCGAGAGAATTACTTGAGCGAAACGAACGAACTATAATTTTCACTAAAAATGATGATGTAGCATTTAAGGTTGCAGAGAGAATTGGTTATGAAGCCGATGTCTTTCAACGTGATAATACATCTGCATATCATTTGTTTGCGGATGGCAACTGTAAAATGCTGGTTGCAAGTGAAGATTTGGGCATTGGCATCAACCTGCCAAACATCCAAAACGTAATTCATTTTGGTTTGCCCGTATCAAAAAACGAATATGTTCAAGAGATTGGTAGAGCAGGTCGTGCAAACGAAAGGGTAAAATCATATATCATTTATCTTGAACCCACCGAAGAAAATATTCCATCAACATTGTTAAAACGAGAAATCGAAATTTCTAATTTAACAGAGATATTAGACGGCTTATCGAATGACTATTCCGATTGTTATAGAAAACTTAACAATCGTTTGGATTCCAAAGAAGACCTAATAAATAATCTAATGGAACTCAAAAAAGAAATCTTTCGTTGTTTGGCTGTTAAAAAATACCCTGTTGATGGTATAGAACATATAAAGCGCCATATTTATATGCTATTTGTTTTAGGATACATAAAAGAGTGGTATTCTTACTCGGCAGATGAAAAAGATGGCAAAATCGAAGTTATGATGAGCATTGTAAACAACGACACGGAACTCAACAATTCATTTATATTCAAAAGAATGAAAGCTACTGCTGTTGAATATTATGATTTCTTGGGCGATAATCGTCAACAAATTGCTCAAACTCAAAGAAGTTCAACCATTGAAGAAATTATCTATGTTTATGTTGATTGGTACTACGTTAAATTTGTGTACCATCATAAGGAACTGTTCTTGGACTTTTTAGAGTTTGTTGAGGAAAATAAATCGAAATCCGATGATGCTGTCACAGAAGATATTAAGGAATACTTCACCTTGCCGTTTATTGAAATCAAAGCCGATGAAGCTAAGTACCGCAATATGTCTTTGGCAGACATAACGAAAAAAGTGGTACAGGGTGTTGATGCAAACACAATTGCTAATATCGAAAGATTGAATAGTAATTCCTACTCATACAGTTTGGACTGCTTCATTTTGTTGGCTAATTTGCAAAAAAACTCTAAATTCGACGAAAGACGTTTTGACCGTGTCCTTTCACGAACACCATCAGATACAATGGCCTTGTTATTGGATTCAATCGGAAAGGTGTATGCGAAATTAGATGCGGAAGCAAGATTTAACGCATTGAAATTATTAGAGAAAAATGCAAATCGTTTTTCGCTTACACTTTTGCAAATATGCGACACTTTATATGAAATCGCAGACAAGGACATTATTTATTTCGGTTTATTAGCAAGTGAATGTAATAAGACAACTCAAAAACTTGGAGGTTAAAAATATGCTAACTGATATAGAAACTTTACAAAGGGAAATAGAAACTTTCCATAAGAACGTTAAATATTCGAACGAACTCACTGCTTTGTTATCAAACATTATCTCGGCATTAAGTGATGAAGCAAAACTGTTTGATGAAAGAGTTAAAGCGTTAGAGGCAAGTGTTGCTGCAACACCAGACCAACTCAAAAGCGGTAATCAGGATTTAATTCAACAAACGTTGGATAATATTAATCGTGCTAAAAGCGATTATGAAACCGCTTTAAGAGGATACCTTGATGAACTTAAAGCAGTTCCTAAATCCATTTCAGATACTAACAATGCTCAATATAATGAGTTTTTAGATTCTGTTAAAAAAGAGTATGGCGATTATGTTGCGGTGTTGCGCGAATCACAAGCAAAAATGGAAAAAATCAGCACCGAGTTGGATAACAAATATAATGCTTTCCTTGCTAAAATGGAATCCACAAATATGGACCAAATATACAAGGTGTGTCAGGATATGGATAAAAAAATCAACACCAAACTCACTATGATTCTTGCTGGTGTTGCAGTTGCTATTGTTTTATCAGTAATAGCGATTATATTATAAATATTTAAAGCTAAAAGCAGGTGTAATGCAATCGACATTGAATGCATCACACCTGCTTTAACTTTTCTTGAAATAAATTCGCTTTTTTATTAGATTCTCCATATGAAATTTTAATTCAAAAAAGGAGAAATCTATATGAAAAACACACTTTATCCCCGTGGCGCAGTTTATTATGTCGATTTAGGAGAAGCAGATGGAACTTCTATCCAAGCAGGAGTGAGACCGTGTATTTTAGTCAGTTCGGATATTAATAATTTTCACAGCCCAAATGTAAATATCGTTAGTTTGACAACGTCCCGAACCAAAACATCCTTACCCGTGCATATTTTTTTATCGGCAAAAGAGTCGGGTTTACATAGAGACTCGATTTGTCTATGCGAACAACAACGTACTGTCCCCAAAACCGCATTGAAGCAGTATGTGACTACCCTGTCTGACGAATTAATGGAAAGAGTTTCTACTGGTTTGAGAATTCAACTTTCGCTATAATCCCATCAAAAAGAAGCACCCTCCATCGCAAGTGGACTGCACCAAATTGTGCGGACAGTACAAAAACAGCCTAAATGGTAGAATTTATTAAAATTTAAGCAACGAACTGACTTCGCTTTTCAAGTGGAGTCAGTTTTGTTTTTAATTGGATACGTTGGTGATTGTAGAAATGGATGTACTCACCTATGAGGAGTCTCGCCTCCTCATAGGTCTGAAGTTTTACTCGGTAAATACACTCGGTTTTAAGAATTGAGAAGAAATTTTCAGCTAAAGCATTGTCATACGGATTGCCACGTCTTGACATTGAAGGCGTGATGCCGTATGATTGTGTTAGGCGATAATATGCTGTGGATGTGTATTGGAAGCCTTGGTCACTGTGGAGTTGCAGCTCTGCGGTGACCTTCTCTTTTTTCTTGGCTTCTCTGATGGTATTTAAAACAAGATTTACATTCTGCTCCGTCCCGGTCTTGTATGCAACAATACTGTTGTCATACAAATCCCGAATGATCGAGAGATACAACACACCTTGCTTGGTGTGTATGTACGAAATATCCGTAACCCACTTTTGGTTCGGTCTTTCGGCAGAGAAATCTCTATTAAGCAGGTTGGGGTATTTATGCAGATGTTCTCCGTAATTACGATATTTCTTTCGTCTGATCACCGACAACAAACCGTATTTCTGCATTACCCTGAGTACCGTTTTTGGATTCCGGTGTATATTGTGCTTTTCAAGCCATACATGTACTCTGCGATATCCATAGGTCTTACCACATTCATCTTGGCATTCTCGTATCTTTTCAGCCAACGGAAGATCCCATGCAGGTATATCCATACGAGATACATATCTGTAATACCCGCTTCGTGACACCTTTAAGAATTTACACATTTCACTGACCGAATATTTATCTTTATGATGGTAGATTACCATATATTTTACGCTTGTTCTCACTTCCTTTCTGTGAGCGAGAGAAAATCCCGCATCAATTCATTCTCCATTTCCAATCGTTTAATATATCTTTCTTTGCTTGCCAGTTCATATTGTAATTGGGAAAGTTTGCTTAGTTGTTGGACAGATGGCGGCAGAGTTGCTCCATCCTTTCGCGGTCTGCCTTTAGGCTTGATTGTTATTCCCGCTGCAAGTTTTCGCTGGTTTTTATTGTATCTGGTTTTAAAATCTCGCATTTCTTTGTACGTGAAACCATATTTCTCTCCAGCCTCGCGCAATGTATGTCCTTGCTCAATATATTCGATTAACTCTTTTTCAAAATCCTTGATATATGTATATTTCCTTTGCATAA